>JACMMM010000128.1 GCA_014379065.1 Saprospiraceae bacterium | reverse complement strand
TGACAAAATTGGTAGTTTTCGAGTGCAAAAATCAACCTTCATAAACCCGATAAACCCCAATCAACCTTGATACTAACGCCATGCAACTACTCTTAAAAAACGCTCGGATCTTCGATGGCATTTCTGAAAGCCGGGCGCAAGACATTCTCCTCCGCCATGGTAAGATCGAAGCGATAGGCGACCAAATTGCAGCACCCAAAGGGGCAGAAGTGTGGGAATCACCCAATCTATGCGTTTCCCCCGGCTGGCTGGATGTAGGCGTGTATGCTGCAGACCCAGGTTTTGAACATCGCGAGGATCTTTCTACCGCCGCCGCCGCCGCCGCTGCTGGAGGTTTTACAGCGATGGCTTGCTTCCCAAATACTGATCCCGCCCTCCATACCAAGTCTGAGGTTTTGTATGTAAAAAACAGGGCCACGGGTTTGCCGGTGCATTGCTATCCCATTGGGGCAATATCGCAGGACTGTGAAGGAAAGGATTTGGCCGAATTAATTGATATGCATACAGCGGGCGCGGTGGCCTTCAGCGATGGCAAACGTTCCGTGCAGGATGCTGGACTTTTACTCCGCGCCTTGCAATATGCCAAGGCCTTCAATGGATTGATAATCAATGTGCCGCACCATAAAACCATCGCAGCCGGGGGGCAAATGCACGAAGGGGTGATGAGCACTTCGCTGGGACTTAAAGGACTTCCGGCATTGGCAGAAGAACTGATGGTTCAGCGGGATCTCAGCCTCTTGGAATATTCCGAAGGTCGCTTGCACATCCATTTGATTTCAACAGCTAAGAGTGTCGCGCTGATTAGAGCAGCCAAACAGGACGGATTGTCCGTCACCTGTTCAGTAGCGGTGGCAAATCTCTGCTTCACCGACGAAAAAATGGCGGACTTTGATTCAAATTGGAAAGTAGTGCCCCCGCTTCGCAGCAGCTCCGATACCGCCGCTTTGCTCGAGGGCCTGACGGACGGAACGATTGATTTTATTTGCTCAAACCACACCCCCTGGCACGAAGAGGCTAAAAATCTGGAATTCCCTTATGCCGACTTTGGTATGATTGGGCTGGAAACAAGCTTTGCACTATGCCGCACTTTTTTGAGTAAAAATTTGACAATCAATAATTTGGTTGAAAAATTGAGCTTAGCGCCGCGCCGTGTCTTGAGTCTGCCCATCCCCAAAATTGCCCAAGGCGAACGCGCAGAACTCACCGTTTTCGATCCTGATGCTGAATGGGTTTTGGAGGAAAAAGACATCCTTTCCAAATCGCGAAACACACCCTTCATTGGCCAAAAGTTCATAGGCAAGGTAATTGGAGTTGTTAGTGGCAAGTGACAATTTTGTGGATTTGGTTATTTGGGGATTTGGTTATCCGTGCCGGCCTTCAGGAAAACACAAATACCAAGCTTAGCGACCCCGAATAACCAAATCCCCAAATAACCAAATCCACACAACAAACATGTCTTCCCGCCAACCTTCCGCCTTCGATTGGTTTTTGATGTTTTTCCTTGCTGCCATTTGGGGAGCATCATTCTTGTTTATCAAGCGGTCTGTGGCCATTTTCAACCCGGTGCAAATGGCGATGTGGCGCATGGTTTTTGCCACGGCTGTGTACCTGCCCATTGCGGCAGTCTATTGGTCGAAAATTGACTGGCGGCGCTGGAAACCCTTGATCGTTGTCGCTTTTTGCGGATCAGCTATCCCGAATTTCTTTTTTGCAGTGGCCCAGCAACATGTCAACAGCAGCCTGGCAGGAGTGCTCAATTCGCTCACGCCGCTTTTTACGCTCCTGATTGGGACGGCGTTTTTTTCGATGCAATTTTCGAGGGAAAAAGTGCTGGGCGTAGCGCTCGGCTTAGGCGGAGCCGTATTGCTTGTACTTTTTAATGCCAGCAGTGGCGTATCTGGCAATGCCTTTTTTGCGGCGCTTTGTGTGCTTGCAACCATTTGTTATGCCATTAATGCAAACACCGTTAATACCCACCTGCGCGATCTCCCGCCCGCCGGCATCGCATCGGCAGCCTTTGTAATCACGGGGGGGCTTTTTCTGGTAGGGCTTTGGTTATCAGACGGTTGGGAGGCTGCATGGCAACACCCGGATGGGATGAAAGGACTTGGCTATATTTTTTATTTGGCAGCGGTAGGTACGGTCGTTGGCTCTATTTTGTACTTCTGGCTGTTACAGCGTACGAGCGCGATTTTCGCCACCTCTGTTACCTATCTTTTGCCCGTGGGCGCGATTGCCATTGGGGCCTTGGACGGAGAGGCGATTGGCCTTATTGACTTGGTAGGTACGGCGGTGATTTTGTTGGGCGTGTACCTTGCAAGAAAATAGGCATCTATTTTTTTAGCAGCCCATTCAACTCCACAAACAGCGCTTCGACGGGTTTCTCCACAGGATAGCTTTTATCCCCCCATACCACACGGCTTACCATGTCGCCCTCCTGAATTTCTAAAAAATTATAGATGTTGCCGGGGTGGTTAAAATCCATTTTGGCGAGCCCGAGCGCTTCTGTGGTTTTGAATAGGGCCTTGGCTTTTTTCCCTTTTGTTTTACCAGTTTCTGTGGTTTTCCCCATTATATCGCGGCTGAAAATCTGACCATTATCACACAAAATATGGGCGCTTTCCTTCCCCACAAAGCCTCCTCCATTGCCCCAACGGATTTGTTTTTCGGGGAGCTTATCGGCCGCGTACTTGGTGTGTTTGCAAGACAGCCAGAGCAAGGCGGTGGCCACAATCGTCAGAGAGATTAGGATAAATTTCATTGAAAATCAATATTTTGGAAGATGAATGTTGGTGAAAGCAGGTAAGTTAGGAGGTAACTTCAAGTTACCTCCTAACTTTTATATTAGGTCCTTCCCAATGTCACGCCGAAAGTATTTTCCTTCAAACTGGATCGCCTTCGCGTTCCGGTTCGAGTTGCGCAGCGCGGTCGGGATGTCTTTTCCAAGGCTTGTTAATGCAATAACGCGTCCTCCTGCCGTGACGCACTCCGCTTCTTTGACAGCAGTCCCGGCGTGAAAAGCAGTGCCACCTTTTACCTTGTCAAGTCCGGTAATGACCTTTCCTTTTTCGTAATCACCCGGATAGCCGCCACTGACCAGAAATACGGCAGTAGCGCTGCGCTTGTCTGTTCGGATTTTGACCCGCCCCAAAGTGCCTCGTGCGCAATGGTCAAACAAAGCCACCAAGTCGTTTTTGAGTCGTGGGAGCACTACTTCTGTTTCAGGATCACCCATACGGCAATTGTATTCAATGACGAATGGCTCGCCACTCACGCTGATAAACCCAAAGAAAATAAAACCCTTGTAGGGAATTTTTTCTTTTTTCAATCCTTCCACGGTGGGACGAATAACGCGCTCTTCCACTTTTGCCCACATTATTTCATCCACGAATGGGACTGGGCTTACGGCGCCCATGCCTCCTGTGTTCGGCCCGGTGTCGCCTTCCCCGATGCGCTTGTAATCTTTTGCTTCCGGCAGGATTTTATAAGTTTTACCATCTGTAAGTACAAAAACACTGAACTCAATACCGCTCAAAAACTCCTCCACCACCACACGGGCACTGGCTGCGCCAAATTTGCCATCGAGCATTTCTCGCATTTCCGTTTCAGCTTCTGTGTGGCTCTGGCAAATGACCACACCTTTACCGGCAGCCAAACCGTCGGCTTTCAATACGATGGGGAGTGTATGGCTTTTCAAATAGGCCAAACCAACGTCAAGCGTTTCTGAAGTGAATTCCTGATAACCAGCCGTTGGGATATTATGCCGAAGCATGAATTGTTTGCTCCAAGCTTTGCTGCCTTCTAACGTTGCCCCCGCTTTTGAGGGGCCGATGAAAGGGATTTTTTTCAATTGTTCTCTCGCTTGAAAATAATCCCAAATTCCGCGCACAAGAGGTTCTTCTGGCCCCACGACTACCATATTTATTTGATTTTCAAGCACAAAATTTTCAATAGCCGCAAAATCCAAGGGGTTGATCGGCACATTTTGGCCATGGGTCAAGGTTCCCGCATTGCCAGGGGCTATAAAAAGTTTGGAGCATCGTTTGCTTTGGGCGAGTTTCCACGCAAAAGCATGTTCGCGGCCACCAGAGCCGAGGAGAAGGATGTTGAATGTGGTCAATGTGCTAATGTGGTCAATGTGCTAATGGAATAACCCGCCTTCGCCCCCTCCTGTCAAGTCTTGGTAAACGGGAAGGCTACGGCGGGTAAAGGTAAAGCGCGGTGGTAAGGTTGTGTTAAAATGATGCATTTCTGGTGCATACCGCTGGGCAATTTTTTTCATTTGTGCCCGCAAATCACTGCTACATGGATCGCCTGCTCGTCTTACTCTTTTCGGTCACCTTGCTTATTGCGACTTCGCCTCCTCGGGTGATGAACGAGGCTTGCGACTATTCAGGTGGCATTTGCACGGGGAAAGGAAGTTGTTCGGCAAAATCAGAATCATTCTGTTTTAAAGAGCAACTCGTCAACCAAATCCTCCCACCTGCCCCCCAAGGCACGACTGGGGCAGGTAAAGAAGACAAAAATGGTTGCGGAAAAAAATCGGGCTGCCCGCTTCCAATTTGCTGTGTTTGTGGCCCGTGTTGCTGTCTGTGCATCGTGCCAGAGCGTCCTGTTCTCCATATTGCACCACCCTTGCCTGATGAGCAGCGTGTAAAACCAAGCGAACATCAAGATTTTTTGCCCCAACAAGTCTATTTCACCATTTGGAAGCCGCCATCCTTTTCCGTTTAAGTTTTTTTTAGACAAGGTAACACCCTTGCCTTTTGCTACCTGCCAGCATGTTCTTTATGCTGCTGCGGAACAGCGTTCCGCATTACCAATAACTTAAACTGAATTTTCAAATCATGAGAAATAAATCTTTGGCAATTGCTGCCGCCATTCTGCTTTCCGCAGGAATCGCTTTCGCATTCTCTAATTCTAGCGGCGCTTGTTGCGCTCAACAAATGCAGTCTGGCAATGCCTCCACTACAGAGGCTTGCTGCGATATGCCTTGCCCGATTGAGGACTGCCCGATTCCGTGCTGTAAGAAGTAGGCCCAAGCCATATTGATGGCTAAATTGAAAGAAGGCGAGGGTCGTAAGACCTTCGCCTTCTGTTTTAGTAGCCCGGAACTCCGTTCCGGGGCTAAATCCTGTCCCAGAACGGAGTTCCGGGCTACTGCCCAAAAACGTACTGAACAATGTTTGCACCCATTTGCAGTGCTTTCGTCCGGAGCTCTTTTGGGTCGTTGTGTACATCGTCCCAACCATCGCCGAGGTCGGTTTCAAAGTCGTAGTAGCAGACGAGCCGACCTTGATAGAGCAGACCAAATCCTTGAGCCGGCTTGCCGTCGTGTTCGTGTATTTTTGGAAGCCCGTTATTGAAGTTGTATTTCTGGTGATAGATGGGATGGCTGAAGGGCAGTTCCACAAAGTCAAGTTCTGGAAAAACCTTTTTCATGGCTGGACGCACAAATGGGTCGAGTCCAAAGTCGTCGTTCAAAATCAGGAACCCTCCCCCTTCGAGATAAGCACGAAGGTTTCTGGCTTCAAGGTCGCTAAAAAGCATATTGCCATGACCGGTGGCGTACACGAGGGGGTAGTTGAAAATCTCGGCGCTGCCCGGTTCTACGGTGCCGTAGTCGGTAGCATCAAAATTAGTTTTGAGGTTTTCGTTGCAGAATTTTGCGAGGTTTTTCAAAGAGTTCACATCATTGTACCAGTCACCGCCGCCGCTGTATTTAAGCAGGGCGAGTTTGAGTGTAGGCGGACTAGGGGCTGTCCGGAATGCCGTGGTAAGAAGGAGTGAAAAAACGAATATAAAGGAGCGCATTTATTTGAAAGTCAATATTTTAGTCAAAATTTTGAATCGTCCACACTATTCAGATACTCTTGAATTTCTCCCACTACAGATTGGACGCAGCCATCTTCAAAGGGCGATTTCAGGTTTGCGAGTTTCACCAGGTTGAGGAATGACTGGCTTCCTCCAGCACGGCAAAGGCGGAGATAATCCGTCCAAGCGGAATCATGGTCGCGGCGGTCCTTCACCCAAAACTGAAAGGCACAGATTTGAGCCAAAGCATAGTCAATATAATAGAATGGTGTGTTGAAAATATGGCTTTGCTTCTGCCAGAAACGACCCATTTCTAGGTGCTCGATGCCATCGTAATCACGGTTTGGGAGATATGTTTTTTCCAGCGTTCGCCATACCGTATTTCGCTCTCCAGGAGTCATGTCCGGGTTTTCGTACACAATATGTTGAAATTCATCTACCGCCACGCCGTAGGGCAAGAACTGTATTGCCCCAGCCAAATGCATGAAATGGTACTTACTGGTCTGATCGCCAAAAAACAAGTGCATCCAGGGCCAGGTAAAAAATTCCATGCTCATGGAATGGATTTCAGCTGCATCGGCGGTTGGCCAATGATACTCCTCAAATAAGAAGTCTCTGCTGCTCCAAACCTGAAAGGCGTGACCTGCCTCGTGCGTAAGCACATCAATATCCCCACTCGTGCCATTGAAATTGGAAAAAATGTAGGGTGCGTCGAATTTGCTGATATACGTGCAATAGCCCCCCGGGGCTTTGCCATCGCGGTTGACCAAATCCATTAGTTTGGCTTCTTGCATCTGCGTGAAAAAGGCATCAGTATCGGGGCTTAGTTTCTGATACATTCTGGCGGCGTTCGCCACAATTTGTTCGGGTGTTCCGATGGGCTTGGGGTTTCCACTGGCGAACTTGTACTCTTCATCGTAATGCTTCAACGATTCGATTCCCAAGCGTTTTCGTTGGCGTTCGTACAATGCGGAAGCAATGGGGACGATGTATTCCCGAACTTGTTGACGGAAATTCGCCACCATATCAGGGTTGTAGTCGGAGCGATTCATACGGGCATAACCGAGCTCCGTAAACGTGTGGAATCCGAGTTTTTGAGCCATGCCATGCCGCAACCTAACCATCTGATCAAAGATGTTTTCCAATTCGGCAGCGTTGTCGGAATAGAACCTCCATTTTGTGGTGGTTGCGTTTTTTCGAGTATGGCGGTCGTCAGATAGTTCAATGGGGAGCAGGCTGCTGAGGTTATAGGTATTCCCATCAAACTCAATTTGTGCGCGGGCCTTTATCTTTGTGTATTCGCTAATGAGGGCGTTTTCCTGTTGCAAATCTTCAAGTATGCTGGTTTGGAAGGTTTTAAGGGAGACCTCCGCCAAAACGAACAGGTGTTGCCCATATTTTTTGGCTAAAGTATCCCGAAAAGACGAGGAGAGCAGTGCATGGAAAAAACGGTTGTTAAGTGCCTCGAATGAGGGAGACTGTTCGTCAAAATATTGATTTTCGGTTTCGTAGAAAGCGTCCGAAGTGTTGGAGGTATGTCGGATATGACAGAGATTGGACATGGAGCCGAACTCTTCTCGCACCGCTACAATACCTACCAGTGCATGCTGTTGCTCCTCAGCATCCGATGCGTTTTCAAATTGAAAAAGATACTTTTCAAATTCTTGCGTAAGCTCCGCCATATCAGGGCGGGTGTAAATGAAATCGTCGAAATTGGTAGTGGGCGGCGAAAGCGTGGTTCTATTCATACCTGAACGATTTTTGGAGAAATGGGCGCTTAAATTTGGATGCAAAATACGGGAAAATGACGGGGGCAAATCGCTCTTGCGAAAAGCATTGTAGGCAAGATACCAACCAAACCGTTATTTTCGCCACAAAAACAGCATAATAATGCGAATTTCACTTGCACTTTTATTCAATTTTGTCCTTTTTGGACTAATTGCAGCCCAAAGCACTGCTTATGTTATTCAATTTGGCCCTACTGCAGGCATTCAAAAATGGGACAATTCATCTGGGCGAGAGCCTTTGTTTCAATACCATGCTTCCCTAGGTATGGAAAGCATCAATAATGAAGACAATAAAGGTTCCTTTTACATGCAACTTGGCTATCATGTGAAAGGGAGCGCTACTCGTTATCGTTTTTTCAATATCAACAATAACACTCCGGGGGGCACTTTCACGGAACGCTTTAAGTTCAATAATTTTTCTTTTTCACTAGGGGCAAAGCAGCGATTCAAAGAAAGTGCCAATGGGGGTATCCGCTATTTTTATTTCGGTGGATTAAGGGGAGATTATACTTACAGCACCAATATTGATGGTTTAATAGGGTCTGACCCAAACAAGAGACTCTACTATCCACTTATGGGTGGAGTACAACGTTGGATGGCAGGCTTTTCTGTTGGCGGTGGCATAGAATTTGACTTTTCAGAACTAGTTGGTGGCCAAATACAACTCTCCGTTAACCCCGACGTTACACCTCAATACAAGCAAATAGCAATTCCAAATGTTCCAGATCCATGGAATCCAGGACAGAACATCACTATCCCCGAAAGGCGCATCCGCAATACAACGGTTGAGATTTCCATTGGTATCCGCCTTTTGAGAAAAGTTGTAGTAGTTGAGTAGTTTCACGTGACAAGATGTGTTTTCTGAAACATGAAACCTCCCAACTTGTTACTTTATACTTGTAACTAGTTACTGTTGCAGTTCCTCCCAATACTCTACCGCACGGCGGGTGTGTGGGATGCAAATAGAACCACCGACCAAATTGGCTACAGCAAAAACCTCAAAAACCTGATCGGTTGTCACGCCCAATTCGTGGCATTTGCCGAGGTGGTATTTGATGCAGTCGTCACAGCGCAGCACCATGGAGGCAACCAAGCCAAGCAATTCTTTGGTACGCGTATCGAGCGCACCCTCTTGGTAAGTTTGGTTGTCGAGGCTCCAAAAACGTTTGATTACCTTGTTGTCATGTGCCAGAATACGCTCGTTCATACGCGAGCGGTAATCATTGAATTCTTGTACTTGTGACATTTTTTATTTGATTGATGTGATAAATGGGCGTTTGTTGCCTGCAAAGATCCCAAAAGACAAAAATTATAAACACATTGTTCACTACTTACCACCTGTAAAAATGCTCCGTGTTGCTCTTTTGGATATGTACAACGGCGAACAGAATCGCGGCATACCGATGCTGAACAGTATTTTGGGCCGTTATGCGGACGTGCTGGAATATGACCATTTTGATGTGCGCGCCAAGTGCGAGATCCCAGACCTTTCTTACCAGATATATTTGTTTTCGGGTGGCCCGGGCGACCCGCTTGAAAGCGGCGGTATGTGGCAAGAGCCTTTTTTTCAACTCATAGAAGACCTTTGGCAACACAACCAGCTGCCTTTGGGAGAAAAAAAGCATTGCTTTTTTATCTGCCATTCTTTCCAAATGGCTTGCCACCATTTTGGCTTGGGTGAGGTGACCCAGCGTTACAAAATGTCGTTTGGCACCTACCCTGTTTATAAAACCCATGCAGGGAAAGCCGAGGAGTTTTTCGAGGCGCTGCCTGATCCGTTTTATATCGCAGATTTTCGACGCTACCAAGTTGTAAACCCGCAGCATAAAAGGTTTAAAGACATGGGTGCTGAGATATTGTCCCTCGAAAAATTGCGGCCACATGTCCATTTTGAGCGTGCACTCATGGCAGTGAGGTTCAGTCCCGAGATGATTGGAACACAATTTCACCCAGAAGCCGACCCGGAGGGGTTACTGCAATACTTTCTGGAGGAAGAACGCAAAAAATCAATCGTGGAAGAGCATGGAGCGTCCCGTTATGATCGGATGATACGGGATTTGGCAAACCCACAGAAAATCCAGAGGACTTTTGAGACCTTGATTCCAGCCTTCCTCGAAGGCGCGGTAGAAGCCTTGGAAACAGAGTTGGATTTTGCCTAATATCCAGTTGCGAAACGAAAGCGGTTCAAAGCACTACTGCTTTGAACCGCTTTTTGCAAAAAGGAACAGACTTCAAACAAGCCAACCCTTTAAAAATCAAGCAGGGACATTATCTTCCAAATAGGTAATCGCTTGACCTACTGTTTGGATACCCTCGGCTTGTTCGTCGGGAATTGACACATTGAATTCTTTTTCAAATT
>JACMMM010000127.1 GCA_014379065.1 Saprospiraceae bacterium | reverse complement strand
GATTGTTTCTTCAAGAAGAAAAGGATGGTCACTTTTTTACCAATTGCAATAGCGGCCCCATTAGAACTCCTGAAGAAGTTACCGTGATTGGATTTCAATCAGACGGCTTTCTTTATACCGCCCCGGTCAAGTCTTTCCAGCCCAACGAAGCCGGTTTATATCAAATGGCTGGCAATGTGGCAGAATGGACTTCCGATAATTATTCCACCATCAGTGATCCTTATAGAGTCCTACTCGACGAACTTGAGGATGGGAAAAATCCCAACCCTAAATTCTTAAACAGGATAAAGTCGCTCGTTCCTGCTGAACCTTACAGAAACCACAAAATCATCAAAGGTGGCTCATGGGTTGACGGGCCTTTTTACATGCAATCAGGCGTAGTCAAAGTCCAGAATCCCAACAAAGCAACTTGCACCACCGGTTTCAGGCCCGCTTTGGTAATTGAAAAAAAATGACCGAGCTCCAACAACGCAACGAGGCTTTTCAAGCCTTTCTCGACACCCTCAACCCCGCCCAACGGGAAGCCGTGGAGCAGGTGGAAGGCCCTGTGTTAGTGTTAGCTGGACCGGGCATGGGCAAAACCCACCTATTGACGGCCCGCATCGGCAACATCCTGCTCCGCACCGATGCCCGCCCGCAGAACATCCTCTGCCTCACTTTCACTGACGCAGGGGCTTCGGCCATGCGGCAGCGGCTGCTCCAGCGCATCGGCCCGGAGGCGCAACGGGTACCAATTTTTACCTTCCATGCTTTTTGCAACCGCATTATCCAGGAGAACGCAGAGCATTTTGGCAAAGGCAGCCCCGAACCGGTTTCCGAATTGGAACGCATTGAGATCGTGCGCAGTTTGCTGGCCAAGCTCCCGCCAGAACACCCTTTGCGCCTTGGCAAAAAGGACGTTTTTCAGTTTGAGGAACATTTGCGGGATCTGTTTTCCACCATGAAAAAAGAGGGTTGGTCGCCGGGCTTTGTGCTGAAAAAATCGGACGAATTCCTGAAAAACCTGCCCTCCAATCCCCAGTACATTTACCAGCGCAACAGCAAAAATTTCAAAAAAGGCGACCCAAAAAAGGCCCAAATCGAAGATGTAACAGAGAAGATCGAACGGCTCAAATCCGCTGCCGACCTGTTTCCCAAGTACCTGTACGTCATGGAACGCGCCGCACGGTATGAATATGAGGACATGTTGCTCTGGGTAGCTCGCGCGTTTGAAACAAACGAGGCACTTCTGCGAACCTATCAGGAACGCTATCAGTACATATTGGTGGACGAGTTTCAGGACACCAATGGCGCACAATTTCACTTGCTAAACCTCTTGCTCGACTTTTGGGAAGTCCCCAACATCTTCATCGTCGGCGACGACGACCAAAGCATTTACGAGTTTCAGGGCGCGCGTTTGCAAAACCTCCGAGCCTTTCAGGAGCAATACCACAAGGGCCTTAAAACCATTGTGTTGGAAGAAAATTACCGCTCCGTCCAGCCGATTCTTGACGCCGCGAGCCGGGTGATTGAAAACAACACGCTCCGGGTGGTGCATTTGTTTGAAGGTGGTTTGACCAAGCACCTTCGGGCGACGCAAGATTTGACAACTTTTAAAAAGTTGTCAAATCTCAGCCTCCCGATTGCCCCTGAAATCCTTTCCTTTCCCAATCGCCTTCAAGAAACCGTCTACCTCGTCCAACAAATTGAAACCCTGATCGCCCAACAAGTCGAACCTTCCCAAATCGCTGTCCTCTACGCCCGTCACCGCCAAGCCGAGCGCCTGCTGGCCCTGCTCGAAAAAAGGGGTATTCCCTACCAGACCAAACGCCCGGTGAACGTACTCGATTTGCCACTTCTGCAACAATTCAGGTCGCTGCTACACTACTTGCAGGAGGAGTCCGTGCGGCCATTTTCGGGCGAACACCGCCTGTTTCGGCTGCTTCACGCGACCTTTTGGGGACTTTCGGAATTGGATTTGGCGAAAATCGCCCTAAGTTGTCATATGGAGCGAAGCGAAGCATCAGAAGAGAAACCCGAGGATTTGTACGTAAAAGTGGGTGTTCGTTCTGTAAAGAAAAAACACTGGCGCGAAACCCTCAGCGACCCAGCCGCGCTTGAGTCCCTGCAGCTTTCCTCTGCCGAGCCGTTCCATCGCTTGGGCCTGAACTTGAACGCATGGATTTCCGATGCTCAAAATTTGCCCTTGGCGCAACTGATCGAACGCTTATACGCTCAAACGGGTTTACTCGACTGGGCTTTGGCGCAGCCGGACAAAGCCTGGTATCTGCAAGTGTTGCACACATTTATGGAGTTCGTGCGCAACGAAACGATGCGCAACCCGCGCCGCTCGTTGGCCAAACTCCTCGACCTTTTGGACAGCATGGACGACAACCTGCTGCCACTGCCCTTACGCCAAGACGCCCAACAAACCCGTGGCGTTCAGTTGCTTACCGCCCATGCCGCCAAAGGCTTGGAGTTTGGCCACGTTTTTATGCTGGACTGTACGGAGGATGCCTGGGACAAAAATGCAGGCGGAAATAGAGGGCGCTTTTTCCTCCCTGAAACACTCACCCGCTCCGGCGAGGAAGACGCTTTGGAAGCCCGACGGCGGCTGTTCTATGTGGCCATGACGCGGGCAAAACATCAACTCCATCTCTCTTTTCCCCGTACCGACGATGTGGGTAAGTCACTGGCACAGAGCCAGTTCCTCGCAGAAACGGGTTTGCCCATTGCTGAGGCGGAAGTCCCCTACCCTGCCCTTCTGGAGGCACAGGCCATGCTGATGCTCGAAGCCCCGCAGCCCGTGATAAGTCTCCCAGAGCCTGCGCTGCTGGATACGTTGTTGGCCGATTTTACCCTGAGCATCACGGCGCTCAATCGCTATCTGCGCTGTCCACTGGCCTTTTATTACGAAGACGTGCTCAAAGTACCCGCCGCGACCAGTGAGGCTGCCGCCTTTGGGCTTGCCATGCACGGGGCCTTGCAGCAGTTTTTGTTGAAAATGAAAAGCCACAAGAAATTTGAATGGCCTTCAGCCGATGCGCTGGCCCGAATTTTTAGTCAGGAGATGGAGCGGCAACGCGGCTTTTTTTCGGAGCATGGTTTTGCCCAACGTCTTGCACTCGGGAAGGATTATCTGCGCCGGATTCATGTGGAGCAAGTGCCATACTGGCGCAAACGCGCCATTGTGGAACGGCGCGTGGACCGGGTAGAACTCGACGGTATTCCGCTCACGGGTATTCTGGACAAAATCGAATGGCTCGACGGTGGCCTGCTCCGCATTGTAGACTATAAAACGGGCACTCCTGACCTCAAAAAAACAGCGCAACCCAGTGAAGATCAGCCTTTGGGCGGCGATTACTGGCGGCAATTGGCCTTTTACCAAATCCTGCTGGAAAAAGCCCGGCTTTACCCCGAAACCGTGAGCAAGACCGCCATTTCATGGCTTGCGCCCGACAAACGGGGGGCTTTCCCCATCAATGAACTGAGTTTCACCCAGGAAGATTTGCATTTTGTGGGTGGCTTGATTCAGGAGGTTTATGGAAAAATTCAGCAGCGAGCATTTGACACGGGTTGCGGGAAAAAGGACTGTCCTTGGTGCCAAATGCAGCGTGAGCGACATGTTCCAGCGGTGTTGAACCGGGGCGAGGAGGAGGATTTGGATGACGGGGCAGTTTAGTCCCGTGCCATACGGTGGCTAGGGTATGTACATGT
>JACMMM010000126.1 GCA_014379065.1 Saprospiraceae bacterium | reverse complement strand
TAAAGCCAAGGAGCATAAGGGAGAAAGTTGGTACTTCGTTTTTGTAATAGGTTAGGAATATTACTTGGGCAAAAATAGACAGCTGAATAGGTCTTTGCTTACATGCGAGGTTAATTTAGGGTTAAGTTGGTCTAACGCATCATTTTTCCACTCATTCCCCGTTCAAAATCGGTAGCAGCACTTCCACCCTGGTGCCCGAGCGTTGGCCATTGGTTATGTCGGCCAAGTCCTGGATTTGGATAAAACTGTCGCCCGGCCGCTTCTGTATCTGGTGGAGCAAAAGCAAGCGCTCATGCGTGATTTCCATGCCACGCGAACGATGTTTCTGGAAGCCCGCCCCTGCTTGGGCGGCTGCTTTCTCTTGGCCTTTGTTGACGCCTACTCCATCGTCTTCAATAGTGCAGCGTAGCAGGTATTCATCGTCGGGCATCACTTCGAATCGAATGGTGAGGCGGCCTTCTTGGCGGGGGCGCAGTCCGTGTTCAATGGCGTTTTCGACAAATGGCTGTACGATCATAGTCGGCACGAAAAGCTCGTCGAGTTCCTCATTTTTGGGCGCAATGATTTGAAAATCAAGGCGGTCCCGGAAGCGCAATTTTCGGTTGATGTCTAAATAGCGTTCGAGAAATTCAATTTCCTGCTCCAAAGACACCTCCTCCAATTCTGAATATTCCAACGTATGGCGCATCATCTTGGCAAATTTGGCCAGATAGGATTCCGCCTCCGGATTGCGCCCTGAAGTGACCAATCCCTGAATGGCGTTCAACGAATTGAACATGAAGTGCGGGTTCATCTGGGCACGGAGCGCACGAAGTTGAAGCCCGGCAACGCGAAGACGTGCCATCTGGCTTTCCTGTTGGCTGCGCTCGAGTTGGTGGCGGGCTTCTATCTCCTGCCGTTCGTTGTCGCGCAGGTTGCTGAAATGGGTTTGGTTGAGTTCTGTCACCCGGCGTTGCCACTCAAATGCGCGATCGAATCGGCCCGTGTTTTCGTAAAGCATGGCAAGCCGTTGGCTTACTTGGGCGAGGTGGTAGAGGTCGTTTCCTTGTTGGCCAATTTCCCAGGCCCGCAAGAAATGCCGCTCTGCTTCGGGCGTATTTTCCAATTGGAAGTAAAGTCCGGCGCTCCAACTTTCTATTTTTGAAAGGTTGGTAAAATCGGAGGGTTTGGCAGGAGGGTCGTAATCAGCCGCCGCTTGACCAAAGAGATTGAAAGCCTTTGGAGCATTACCTGCCAAAGTTGCCAAGATGCCCAAATTGCTGAGCGCCAGTGTTTTTGCCTCCGATTCTCCTGCACCTACCACCGTAAGCGCTTTTTCAAAATGCCCTTGTGCATGCTCCATATCGTTGCGGGCAAGGGCTGCACGCCCGGCATTTAGGTAATGCCAGGCCAAGCGCGGCCGGAGCTGATGTTTTTCCACTATGGGCAACACGCTACGGTAAGCCTCCTGGCTTTTGTCTTCTTCCCCAAGGTATTCGTAGAGTTCACCCAGTCCGCTGAGTATCAAGGTTTTGATGTACCAGTCCTTGAGCGTGGCGCTGTTTTCTTCCAACTCCAGGAATTCTTTTTCGGCCTCCATCAGGCAATCGAGTGCTTTTCGGGGGTTGCCCAGATGAAGGTAGAAAAAACCTTCGCGACAGGTGACGTGGGCACGAAGCCGGGGTGGCGCATCATCCCCAAGGAAGCGCCGGGCGCGTTGGAGCGCGTCTTCGGCAGCCGTCCAGTCCCGCTGGTTGAGGTGGGTTGCCGCGATGTCGGCCCAAGTTTCGGCCAAAGCCCAGCCATCGGCAAGACTTTCAAGAATGCTCACCGCAAGTCGGGCGTGCAAAAGAGATTGATCGTAGCGATACCACTGGTTTTCCAGAAAGGCTGCGCTGCGGTGGTAGGAAAGGCGGACATCAAAGGGGCTACGCGGCGTGAGCAAGCGGCCCAGTTCGGCGAGGGCGTACTTGGATTGTTCAAAATCAGTGAAAGCCCAGCGCGCAAGGTTGTCGCTCAGGCGGCGCAACAGCGTGCTGTCGTCGGCGGCAGTAGATTTAGTTTGATTGGCAAGGCTTTGCATGTGGATGCAAAGTTAGTTTTACTTTGGCACTTTAGCCGCGTAGCGGCCTAACGTCGGTAGATAATAGCATGGAGTAGATGATACGGTGCAGAGCACCGGAACACTTGGCACAATGTTCCGGTGCTCTGCACCTCCGAATCGATGCTTGAATGCGATTCCTACCGACGTTAGGCCGCTATGCGGCTAAAGCGCGAAAGTAAAATCAGGAGCAGATTCGATAAAACAGACCCCGCCTTCGCTAAAGCTACGGCGGGTAAAACGGCGGTTAAACCTACTCCCTCCTTCGCTCCCGCCTGCCGAGACTTGGCGGGCAGGAAGGCTACGGCGGGTAAACCTACCCCTACCCCTGCAACTGCCTCTGCCCCTGCCTACTGCCCCTGCCCCCTACCCAATTTCTCCATTACATACAATTTGTGGCTGCGGCCAATGGGTAAGGTGCGACCAGCGATCTCGACTTCGGCAGCAGAGAAAGACTCAATTTTGTCAATTGCGACCATGAATGAGCGGTGAATACGCAAAAAATTGTCGGAACGCATCAAGTCTTCCAACTCGCCCAACTGGTAGTGCGTGTTGTAAGCCTTTGACTTCGTAACAATGGAGACTGAATCTTTTAGGCTCTCCACAAAGAGAATTTCGTCGAGGTAAATCTTCACCGAACGCTTGCTGACCGTGAAAAAATAATAAGGCCGCACAAGGTGTTCGGCAGGCTTATTTATGGTTGCATCCGCGTGACGCTGGGGTTGCAGGAGTTTGTTGACTGCTTTGGTATAGCGGGCAAATTCAATGGGTTTTAGCAGGTAATCCGTCACTTGCAACTCAAAACCTTCCACGGCATACTCGTGGTAAGCAGAAGTAATAATGACGCGGGGCTGGTGTAGGAGGGTTTTCAAAAACTCCAGGCCGTCAAGTTTGGGGAGGTTGATGTCGAGGAACATTACATCCACGGGATTTTGGCGCACCACGTCGAGGGCTTTGATCGCATCGAAGCAGACGTGGGTGAGCTCGAGGAAGGGTGTTTGGTTCACATATTCAGCCAATATCTCAGCAGCCAATGGCTCATCTTCAACGATGATGCACTTGAGCGGGTGTGGCAAATGGGCGTTTGGGAATTGTGGAATAGTTTGCGGCATGGAGGACATAGATGAAGCGTTTTTCTTTTTAGAATCCGCCGAAAAATAGGAAAAAATGAGGGAAACACGTCAACTGCTTTCGACCAAAGCGTTTTCAGGGCTGGTGACCTGCGACTTTAGACTTGCGGCTTGCGCTACATTCAAGAACGAATTGGGGCATGAAAGCAGTAAACCAAATGAGATTTAACCCAGTGCTACCAAAAAAAGTTGGGATAAATTAAAAAATACGTTAGATGATTTGGAGGTTTGAATTTGAGACTTACTTTTACACCTTAAAAAACTACTGAATGAATCAAATATCTCCCTACCAGTTATCGGCTTGCCAGTTGCGTGAATCCAACCAAATTGGTTGTATTCACGCAACTGACATTTGTGGATTGTGGATTAGGTGGCGATAAAGTGGGGGTTTTACGCAAAAGGATCTATATAGCGTGGGTTGACGAACAACCAACGTTCGTGAAACTAAAAAAGAGAGAAATAATAATCGAAGCGACAATGAAGTAATTACCGACCATAATCCACGAAAGTAATTGCCGACCCAACAATAACTTTGGCCTGATTTTTCACTTTGGATTTTCTGAATTTTAATAACATTTAATTCTTAATGAAATGAAATTTACTTTTACTATTCTTATTCTTGCCCTTTCTTTTCAACTTTTTTCTCAAGTTGACATAATTGAAAACGGTAATTTTTCTGAGACAAACTCTGGATGGGAAAGTAGCGGAGACTTTCATTACAATAGTAACTATTCTGTCTGTTTTAGTTGCCCGGGCTATGCTTATCTTTCAACACCAACTGGTGGCAAAGGGAATGACTTGTCTGGCAACCTTAATCAATCAGTTTACATTTCTTCGAATACGTCAACTGCAACACTTTATTTCTATTTCAGTTGTAATTCTGAAGAGCCAGACCCAGGCTTTGATTATTTATACATTAAAATAGTAAATGAAGATAATGGTCAAACTAGTGAATGGTACAACGATGTCTATGGTGTTAAATCATATAATCAATACTTTATTGATATACCATCCTCATTTTTTGGTGCAAATGTCAGGGTTGAATTTGATGGCTATACTGATATTAGCAATAAATCACTTATTAGATTAGATGATGTTAGACTAATTGTAATAGCTCCACCTTGTAATGGGGTTTCAATTACTTCGCAACCTCAAAATCAAACGGTCAATGCTGGAAATACAGCAACATTTAATGTATCTGTAAATGGAACTTCCCCATTTATTTACCAATGGTATAAGAATGGCAATCAAATATCCGGAGCAACAAATTCCTCCTACACAACCCCTACCCTAACTATATCTGATAATGGCAATTATTATTATTGTATTATAAAAAATTGCAATAATAATGAACAGAAAACAAGTAACAGTGCAAATTTAACTGTCAATGTTCTTTGCACGCCAGTTTCAATAGGGACATCTCCACAAAACCAAACTACTATTGTTGGGAACACTGCATCATTTTCTGTAAGTCCAAACGGAACTTCACCATTCACTTACCAATGGAAAAAAAATGGAACAAATATACCCGGCGCGACCAATTCGAATTACACAACACCAACTCTTTCGCTGTCTGACAATGGGAATACTTATAGTTGCTACATTACAAATTGTAATGGGTTATATAATGTATCGAGCAACAATGCTTTATTAACAGTAAACTCCAATTGTAGTGCAGTTTCAATTGGAACACAGCCACAAAACCAGTCATCAAATGTTGGAACCACGGCATCATTTTCTGTTTTAGCAAACGGAACTTCACCATTCACTTACCAATGGAAAAAAAATGGAGCAAATATATCCGGCGCGACCAATTCGAATTACACAACACCAACACTTTTATTGGCCGATAATGGAAGCACATACAGTTGCTACATTACAAATTGTAATGGGTTATATAACGCAACGAGCAGTCCCGCAACTTTATTTGTTGTTAACACCAACCCGAACATTCAAATCACCTCACCAATGGGAGGAGAAATTTGGGAAGTTGGTACAACCCATAACATAACTGGAACGATTTCGGGGAACATTGTCGGTAAGCAAATTGAATATTCAATTGATAATGGACTTAATTGGAATTTTATTTGGGGGCAGTCAACATCAAATTCTACATTGAATTATGCCTGGACTGTACCTAATTTTGTTTCCACCAAATGCAAAATTAAAATTAAGATCTTTTATTCCGGCGGCAACACCGAAGTAGTAAGTAATTCGATATTTGAAATCAAAGCACCTTCAAATGGTCTTGGTTTTTCATTAAATTCAACGCTTTCTCATATATATTGGCCTTATCCAAATTCAAGTTGGCACGATAACCCAAATGCCGCTAGTAGAGATGGGTGGAAATCTGGCGATGAAGGTGGTGGTGGTAGCAAACAGGGAGAAGATGGCCACATTGGAGGTGATTGGCATGCACAAGATTGGAATCGGTCAGGAGGAGATTGTCAAGAAAATTTTTATTCCCCATTATCCGGAACAGTAATTTATGCACAGAAAACTTGTTCCCCGTATTGCATGCAGAATTGTTCGTCAAGTTGTTGTGGTAATGGCTTTGGCAACTCCATTGTAATTCTTTCTGACATTGATGATAATTTTGCATTCCGAGTTTCACATCTCTATATGGTTGATGGAGTAATAAATACTGGTCAAAAAGTAAAAGTAGGAGACTTACTTGGTACAGTGGGTATGACGGGATATGGTACTGGTTCGCACACCCACTGCGCTTTGTATAAGAATATCAAGTCCGATTTTTCGAATGGCATTTCTTGTGTTCAAAGGTTAAGTAACGGTAACAGTCTTGGGATGACAGGACCCAAAAATGATTTTGCATGCAATTTCTTATTTGATGCTGAATTGGGTGGTGCAGGCGGAGGGACAATAGAAGCCCCCTTGATTTTGGCATCTAACACATTTATTTGCCCTAATGGTTCTGTTGTACTTACAGCAACTCAAGGAGTAAGTTATTACTGGAACACAGGAGAATCAACCAACGCAATCACAGTATCTAAACCGGGCAATTACAGCGTACTTGTTAATGATGGTGCTGGAAATTTGATAGCCTCACAAGTGGTTACTGTATCTTTAATTGAAGAAACAAATGTAAATATTTTTGCCTCGACTAATTACATTTGTCAAGGTTCATCATTAGAACTTTACTCTTCAAACATTGTCCCAAATTCAACAAGCGAATATTATAATGATGATAGTAACTCTTATTTGTGGTCAACTGGTGCTACAACTTCAAGTATTTCAATTAACCAGCCAGGGACTTACCTCCTTACTTTTACTGATGGAAATAATTGTTTTACAAACGTCAGCAGTGTCATTATCAACCCAAGTAGTATTCCAAGTCAACCAAGCATCATACAAAGTGGGACATTACTTGCTTCTTCAACAATTCAAGGCTGTACCTATCAGTGGTATCTAAACAATGTCCCAGTAGCCGTTGGTCAGATAATTAAAGCGGATACTATTGGCTCTGGATTTTATACAGTTGCAGCGATTAACACTAATGGTTGTAGCACTTTGTCTGAACCATTTGCTTATCTTGTAGGTATCGAAGAGTTCAATAATATTGGAATGATTGAAGTTTTTCCAAATCCTAACTATGGGATCTTTAAGATTTCCCTGAAATCAGGAATTGAAAAAGAGATTGAAATCAATTGTATTAATGCAATTGGCTCTATTATTTATAGTAAAAGATTTGATATAATTAATGGAGAACTCAACACTGAAGTTGATATTTCGGATGTAAATGCAGGCATCTATTTGATACAAGTTAAGTCCAACACAAAATCAACGTATAGGAAGATAATAGTAATCAAGTAGTTGATAGTAAGGAAACCACGTTTACCTCATTCGTCCAAATAGCTCGACTTGAAAATTATCCAGCCGACACAAAAATCATCATATTTTCGAGGCGAGAACCCAGTAGTATCCACGAACAAAGCACTAAATATTCCCAGTTTTATCATTCCCTAGGAACCTGTCCGCATCCGGTGCGCGCAGATTGAGTTCTTGTCCTTAGAACAACCGAAAAAAGCAGGCGCTCAAGCTGCGCGCACCGGATGCGGACAGGTTCCTTGGGAATGTCAAGACTGCGGATTTCGAGACAGCATAAAAGCCCAAAATCGTAATTCGTCATTTGATTACCCCCAATTCCTTCCCCACTTTCGTAAACGCCGTCACCGCCCTTTCCAAATGCTCCATATCGTGTGCAGCAGAAAGTTGAACACGAATCCTGGCTTTGCCCTGTGCCACGACAGGAAAGAAGAAGCCGATGACGTAAATGCCCTCGTCGAGCAAGCGAGTGGCAAATTTTTGCGCCAGAGGTGCATCATACAACATGATGGGTACAATGGGGTGTTCACCCGGGATGATTTCGAAACCTGCCGCCGTCATGGAAGCGCGGAAGTAGCGGGTGTTGCCTTCGAGTTTGTCGCGCAGCGCGGTGCTGCCACTGAGCAATTCAAGGACTTTGATGCTCGCACCCACGATGCTGGGTGCGACCGTATTGGAAAAAAGATAAGGCCGCGAGCGTTGACGCAACATTTCTACGATTTCTTTTTTTGCCGAGGTAAAGCCGCCGCTCGCGCCGCCGAGGGCTTTGCCGAGCGTACCCGTCACAATGTCAATGCGATCCATTACGCCGTGATATTCGTGGGTGCCGCGCCCGGTTTTGCCCAAAAAGCCTGAGGCGTGACACTCGTCTATGCCGACCATCGCTTCGTAGCGCTCGGCGAGGTCGCAAATTTTGTCCAGTTGGGCAATGGTGCCATCCATCGAAAAAGCGCCGTCCGTGAAAATGAGCTTGCGCCGTGATCCTGCTGCTTCTTTGAGGCAATCTTCGAGCGAGTTCATGTCGTTGTGCTTGTACCGGAAGCGTTTGGCTTTGCACAGGCGGATGCCGTCAATGATGCTCGCGTGGTTCAGTTCGTCGCTAATGATGGCATCTTCTTCGCCGAGCAGCACCTCGAAAAGCCCGCCGTTGGCATCAAAAGCAGCGGCGTACAAAATCGAGTCTTCCATACCCAGAAATTCGGCGATGCGGCGTTCGAGTTCTTTGTGGATGTCCTGCGTGCCACAGATAAAACGAACGCTCGAAAGCCCGTAACCGTGTGTACGGATGGCCTCGATGGCTGCATCAATGACGGCTGGATGGCTGCTGAGGCCAAGGTAATTGTTGGCGCAGAAATTGAGCACTGCGGACTGCGTGGTAGTGCTGATAACAGGGCCTTGCGGCGTTGTGATAACGCGCTCTTGCTTGTAAAGGCCTGCGTCTCGGATGCCCTGAATTTCGGCTTGAAGGCCGGGTTGTATGTTGCTGAACATGGTATAGTGAATTGTTTAGCTGTTGATTTGTTTATCTGTTGATTTGGTGATTTGGTGAAATCTCCGAGGTCCTGATTATCAATATCTTACTTCAATAATTTCCGTCGCTCCAATCCCTTTTGTCGCGACCACAAAAAATTTCCCAAAATCGTGATTGGGGATGTTTTCAAAATCGAACCCTCCACCGTTCAATTGATTTAGCAATTGCGGAATGGTGTTCTGGTGGCCTACAATCATTATTTTTTTACCGCGTGTATTGGGCAACAATTCCAAGAGCCATTCCTCCTGATTTCCAGGCTCATATTTTATTGGCGGCGGCGTATGTCCACGTCTTTGCACGGGCTCGGCGGTTAGTTGGGCGCGGCGGAAAGGCGTGGTGTACGCCAAATCCAATCCCGCTTCGGCCATAATACGGCCCAGGTGTTCAGCCCGAGCGTCTCCCGGTGCGGAAAGTTCGGGGTCGTAAGGATCGTTGTCATCTTTTTCGGCGTGGCGAACACAGAAAAAATGTGTCCAGGCCGGGTCGCCCCAATGCGGGATGGCCTGTGCGCTGCCATCGGCAAAATGCAGCTGGCCATCTTTCACTGCCTTGAGGTAGTTGAGTGTGTCCATATTTTGACAAGCGGTTGAAAGCCCGGACAAAGGTGCAGCAAAAAGCAAAAAACAAGTGCGCCTGAGAGAAAATGTCTTTTTTTGTGGGAAGATTAAGGGTCATTTGTCATTAAAGTCATTAGATCATTAACGTCATTAAAGTCATTAGGTCATTAAGGTCATTGGGTCATTAACGTCACTAGGTCATTAAAGGCATTAGGTCATTAAAGTCATTGAGACAGCTGCGTGGCTTTCTGCTTGTAAAAACATGCGATTTAGATAGCTTGGGTCTTTGGATTTCTAACAGAACCGCGTAGCGGTGACATTTTGGTAGCACGATATGTGCGATTTGAGGATTAGAACCGCGTAGCGGTGGCATTTTATCGGTGTAATAATGTCACTGCTACGCAGTTCTCAAAAAACACAACGCTGACGCTACCAGAATGTCACCGCTACGCGGTTCTAAATAATTTCAATACTGACGCTACCAAAATGCCGGCGGTATGCGGCCATGATACATTTTGGCTGTCCAAAACTCACTTTAAAAATGAAATTGCGAACCCTCTTGTTTTTTCTGGTCCTTCCCTGCCTGATGCAGGCCCAGCAAGAAGAGCTCTCCGTTCCCGGGCAAAACCTTTTTGTCAATAAAATCAACGTCGTACAAAGCCTTGGCCCAAGCCTGAATGGTACCGGCATCACAGTATCTATCAAAGAATTCGGATTCGATACGACTGATGTGGATCTACGTGGTCGTGTCCTTGCCTCGCCCAATGCTTCGACAAATCTAACGATCCACGCCAACATCATAGCCTCGCTCGTGGGTGGCGCGGGCAACGCGGATCTACAGGGGCGTGGTGCTGCACCGGGCTGCCAATTGGTATCCTCTAGTTTCGTGGGGCTCCAGCCGGATACCGATTATTCGACGCAGAACATCACGGTTCAGAACCATTCTTATGGCGTTGACATCCAGAACTGGTATGGCGCTGAGGCTGTCGCTTATGACCAAACTACAGCAGAAAACTCAAACTTGCTCCACGTTTTTTCTGCTGGAAACAAAGGGGACAGCATTTCACAATCAGGCACTTATGCCGGAGTTGTCGGTTTCGCCAACCTGACTGGAAATTTCAAAATGGCAAAAAACGTGCTACTTGTGGGTGCCGTTGATTCGGTGGGGCAAGTAGATCCGCGCAGTTCGCGGGGGCCCGCCTACGATGGGCACATCAAGCCTGACTTGGTGGCTTTTGGGTATGATGGAAGCTCCGGCGCAGCAGCACTGGTGAGCGGATCAGCGGCGGTGATACAGCAAACCTTGGCAAACGATGGACTCAGTTCCGATTTGGTCCGAGCCATTTTGATCAATGCCGCAGATGACATAGCGGCTCCCGGACCTGATTTTAAAAGTGGGTTTGGAAATTTGAACTTAAAAAATGCCGTTTTTCTTGCCTTCAACAAGAATTTCGCACAAGGGACCATCAGCGAAGGGCAAACTATTTCGCTTCCGCTCAACATTCCCGACAAAGTCCGGCAGTTCAAAATTACGCTCGCTTGGAACGACCCGCCCGCAGCCTTGCTCGCGCCAAAAGCATTGCTCCACGACCTTGATTTCAGCCTGCTTGACCCTTTGGGGAACGAATATTTCCCTTGGGTATTAAACAGCTTTCCTCAACTGGATTCGCTGCGCCAACCCGCCCACCGTGGGCGCGACACCTTGAACAATGTCGAACAAATCACGATTGATTTTCCTTTTGCAGGACTCTGGGAAATCCGCGTCACCGCTCCTCCTGCTTTAAATGGCAGTCAGGATTTTGCGTTGGCATGGAGCTGGGACACCCTGCAACATTTTGACTGGACTTATCCAAGATTGAACGATCCTACTCCATCTAACCGTGAAGTGATTTTGCGCTGGGAAAACAACTTTCCCGATTCCTTTGCCCGACTGGAATGGCGGCCATTTTTCAGCCCGGATTGGCGTTTGATCAAAGATTCCGTACCGCTTCAACAAGGCTGGCAACGTTGGGTTTTGCCCGACACTTTTACAGAAGCGCAAGTTCGCATGATCATTGGCGGTTATGAATTTCGCTCCGAGATCTTTTTGATTTCCAAAGCGTTGCGCATGAAAATTGGGTTTAACTGCCCTGACTCTGTCATGCTTTTTTGGAATGCTGCACACCTAAACGCCCAATATCAATTGTTCGGGTTGGGAGCAAAATACATGGAACCGATTTCAATCGTCGCCGACACATTTATCGTGTTACAAAAATCCGCTTTTCCGCAGCCACGATTTGCTGTTGCATCCCTAACGTCGGAGAAAGATGCCCTTGGCCCCCGCAGCCCTGCGCCGGATATTTCGAAGCAAGGAGTATCCTGTTATTTCCATGGTTTTTTGGCCAATCTGAACGCCGATTTTGGGGTAGATTTGGATCTGACGGTCGGTACGATCTATGGGCTTTCAAAAATCTTTTTTGAAAAGCAATCGGCGGGAACCTTTGTTGTTTTGGACGAGCAAGCAGCCGACCGTCTGGACTATTCGTTTCTGGATCAAAACCCACAAAAGGGGATCAATACCTACCGCGCTCGGCTGTTGCTCAACAATGGCGCAACGCTTTTGAGCGATACAATTAAAGTATATTTTGAGGGCGAAAACAATTGGTGGGTATTCCCAAACCCCGTTCCGTCACAGGGGGTTTTGAACCTCGTTGCTTCTCCAGAAGAACAGACTGAATTTTCCCTGTTTGATGTTTTAGGCAAGCTTATTTTAGAGAAGACAGCGGATGAACTGCTGGTTGAAATCCCACTAAATGGGCTCGCAAAGGGTATTTATTTTTACAAAGTCCGGGATGGAAAAGAATTTGTGGGCGGGGGGAAATTGGTAGTGGAGTAGCGGGTGCCACAAACAAAACTGGCCACCCGATTTTATTCGAGTGGCCAGTATTTCTTGCAAGTAGTATCAATGATTAATAGAGCGCGTTCAGGGCCGTTTTGTCATTGGCTTGGAACGGGCGGTTGGTGGTAGCACTGAGGCAAGCTAGCATCCAAGAAGCTGCGTCAGGGCCAGTGGGTGTGCCGGGAATGTGGATGGCGCCCACGCCACCGTCACCTTCGTTGGATGGAGCACCACCACAGCTATAAGACCGGTCCATATAATCGGTGTGGCGGAAACCTATGCAGTGCCCCATTTCGTGTGCAATCACAGTGGTCACGAAGCCGAGGGAATAGTTCTCGTATGTTTTGTTGAACTTTACCGTACCGTAGGGATTCCCGCCGCTTGGAAAGCCCGCCGAAGCGATGTAATTTCCACCGTTGACACGTTTTATATGGATATTGGCGCCGCTGGCTACTTCCTGAAAGGTTAGTTGCAGGTTTTCAGCATTGTAACGCGCAATAGCAGCGGTGATTCCAGCCTTCGCATTGGCACTGAAATTATTATCACGGCTAACCTTAATAGTCCGTGGCAAACCAGTTACGAGGTTGGTCGTGTGATACTGCTCTTCATTTCCAAAGATAAGCGAATGAGCAAGATCCATCGGCTTGTTCAAATCTTCGGTACTTAGAAAGATGTCATTTTCTACAATGTAACCACCTTCTGTGGCGTATGCATCAGAGGCATCGAAGCCAAGTGCAGTGATTTGTGCTTTAAGGTCGGAAGAAAGACCTTGTTCAATGGTGTTGGTTGGATCGTTTTTGGAGCAGGAATTAAGCCCGGCAAAAAGAAGCGCAAGGGCGGCGAGGGTCAAAAAACGTTTTTTCATGTGAAAGAACAGTTTGATTTGATGAAAAGATAAAGTGATTAACCGCGCTAAAGTAGGTTGTTAGGCAGAATCATTTCCAAACAATCTTTTATTTTTTATATCAACCATAGATAATTTTTTAAAGAGGCAGATATAGGTGATCTTGCAAAATTATATTCTTAAAAAAGACAACTACAGATTCACTTCCATTTGCCCGCGCACCAAATCCTCAAAGGTGTCGCGCTCACGGATCAAATGGGCCTTTCCTTTGTAAATCAAGATCTCTGCAGGGCGCAGACGCGAATTAAAATTTGACGCCATCGTGTAGCCATAGGCGCCTGCATTGTAAAAACAGAGAATGTCGCCTTCCACTACCTCGGCAATGCGTCGGTCGGCGGCGAAGGTATCGGTCTCGCAAATATTGCCTACCACATTGTAAATGCGGGGCTTGAAGGTTGGCTCTGTTACGTTTACAATTTTGTGGTACGAGCCATAGAACATAGGCCGAATCAGGTGATTGAAACCCGTGTCGAGACCCACAAAAGCCGTGGAGGTGGTTTGTTTTACCAAGGTGCATTTGGCAAAAAAGAAGCCTGCTTCGCTCACCAGGAATTTGCCCGGCTCGATCATGAGCGTCAATTCCCGGCCATATTCCTTACAGAATTCAGCAAATCGCTGGCTGAGTTTTTCGCCCACTTCTTCCACATCTGTTTCGATGTCGTCGGGTTTGTAAGGCACTTTAAAGCCGCTTCCGAGATCAATGTATTTCAGGTTGGGAAATTTCTTTGCGGCCTCCAAAAGGATTTCGGCACCACGCAAAAACACATCCACATCCAGGATGTCTGACCCCGTGTGCATGTGCAAGCCTTCTACTTTAAGTTTCTGATTTTCAACGATCCGCATCACATGCGGCAATTGGTGAATACTAATCCCGAATTTGGAATCTATGTGTCCGACACTGATTTTTTCATTCCCTCCGGCCATTAAATGCGGATTTAAGCGGATGCAAAACGGCACATCAGGATGGTGAAGCCCCCAATTTTCGAGCATCGGGATGGCATCAATATTGATTTTAATGCCCAACCGAACAGCCTCTTCATATTCGTCAACACCCGCAAAATTGGGCGTGAAAAGTATGTCTTGAGGAGCATAACCTGCTAAAAGGCCTAGCCGGACTTCGTTGATAGAAACACAGTCCAAAGCCGAGCCCATTTGGCGCAACAGGCGCAGCACCGTCAGGTTGTTCAGTGCCTTGCAGGCATAGTGAACACGAAATTTTGGGTAAGTGTAAGCAGTAGTGATGCGCTTATACTGGCGTTCGATAACGGCCGCGTCATAGACGTAAAGCGGCGTGCCGTACTGTTTGCAGAGTTCGAGCGGGTCAATGCCGCCGGGGAATTCGTATTTGTCGTTGATAAGTTCCATGGGGCAAAGATAAAAAGTCGAGGCTCAAGTTGTGAAGCGGCTAAAACTGACCGGGTGACTGCGAGTCACCCGGT
>JACMMM010000125.1 GCA_014379065.1 Saprospiraceae bacterium | reverse complement strand
TTTCTTTCGGGAATGAACTCCCTTATCGCATCGAACTTTTTGATGATGAGGTGGATACCATCCGGACTTTCGATCCTACTACCCAGCTTTCACAGCGCAATCTTTCCTCGCTCAGCATTGTGCCAAATCTTAGCACCAGGTTTAGGCAGGATCAAAAAGTGTCGCTTTTCCGCATTCTGCCAGCCAATACGGTCATCTGGATAAAAGATTATCAATTTCTGCTCGACCGCCTGCAATATTGTTTCGAGCGGGCCGAGCAATTCGCCTCCAAACTTACGGCCTTGGATGCTGCCGATCTGCGGGAACTATTTCGCGACCGGGCTTTTCTTTACCCTGGAGATGTGACGGAAGATATTGCCGAACGGGCGATGATTTTTCTGGATGGAAAGTAACAGTAGGCAGTTGCAGTGGGCATTTGCAGTAGGCAGGACACCCGACC
Source organism: Saprospiraceae bacterium (assembly GCA_014379065.1). Lineage (GTDB taxonomy): Bacteria > Bacteroidota > Bacteroidia > Chitinophagales > Saprospiraceae > M3007. The sequence goes on along the minus strand of JACMMM010000125.1, from coordinate 2,476 downwards.
CTGCCTACTGCCGCTGCCTACTGCAACTGCCCACTGTTACATCTTCACCAGCATCTTCGTCGCTTGTCCGGTCGCCGTTTGCAATTTACAGTAATAAATACCGGGCGCGAACCCTTGTGCGTCAAGATGGATTTGCCCTTCCGCACGGGCATTGAACTCCTTTTCAAAAACAATTCTGCCCGATTGATCCACAACACTCAAGTGTCCTGCTTGGGGCGTTTGGGTCTTCCAGTTCACGAAAGCAAAATCGTGTACGGGGTTGGGTAATACATTGAAATACACAAAATTGGATGGGATAGAGGCCGATACCTTTGTGTTTGTAACAAGAATATCATCTACCTGCAATTGGAAATCATCGTATGAATCGTGGAAAAAAGCGATGTAGATGTTTTGCTCTGCATAATTAGCAAGACTTACGCTGTGAGGTTCCAATTTTCCATGGTAAAAATCCCCCAGTGGTTCAGTATCAATAAAAAAGTAGGCGGTGTCTGTATAGCCGTTGGCGTGGATATAGCCAGGGGAGAAAAGATAGTCATTCAAATCGAGAGAACCTTTAACAAACCTGTCCACAGTTTGAGCGGCACTAAATAATGTATCCGTGAAACCACTGGGCAGGTTTGTACTGGTGGAGACGAGCACTCGGTAGCCGTCCATGAAATCGGGACCATAGTATGAAAGCGAACGCCAGCAAAGCCAGTAAGTGCTGTCCGGGATATATACTGGACTGGTAATCAGCCAGTTTTTGTTTTGTAGCGAACCATTGGGATCAAGGAAAGAGCAACTGGTAAAGGCATAGTTGTCGGCCATATTGGGATCGCTGAAACCAAGGTCACTTTCCCAATACCAGCCTTTTGGGGTAATACCATTGCTCACGCAGAGACCTTTTTTGTTGTCTTGGTCATAATTCACCCATTGGATGTCGTCGCCAGTTGGTTGGGGCAACATACTGTCAGCAGGGTCAAGGAGTCCCTCAAAAGTGTGTTGCAGCAGCGTATCCGGTGAAAGGTCGTTTGCTTGTCCGAAAAGGGTGGCAGCAAGTAGAAATATGGCAAAAAAAGTACAGAAAGTCTTCATGGCAAGCATTTTATAAGTGAATAGTTTTGCGTTTTACCTTTCAGACGTGCTACCTCTTTCTAAACGTTGGCGTTGGCCAGTTCTTTTTCAAGGCGGTTTCGATCCACAGGCACTACTCCAGGCAATTCGCATACTTGTCCGCCCGCCAAATTGGAGAGCAAGGCCACGGTTTCCAAATCCAATCCTGCCGCCAGCCCCATTGCCGCTATGCTGATCACCGTATCACCCGCACCACTCACATCGGCAATATTTCGGGGGGTGGTGGGAAAACGTTTACCGCCCGTTCCGCCATCCAAAAATAGTCCATTTTCTGATAATGTGAGCATCGTATATTGGTTGCCTAGTTTTTCGCGCAAGAAATCAGAGGCTTTTTGCAGCGAGGCTTCGTCGGTTGTGATGGGGAAGGGTGAGCTTTCGCGCACTTCTTTTAAATTGGGTTTAAACAAATTAACCCCCTTATAGGCAAAAAAATTGGCTTTTTTGGGGTCAATAGCAGTGAAAATGTCCAGTCGTTTTGCCTCATTAATAATCTTTTGGATTAAGTATTTGGTCAGCACCCCCTTGTTGTAATCTTGCAAAATAATGACCTTGATAGGCTCGCGGTTCAATATGGATATAACATTTTTTAGGAGATCATTCTCCTCTTCGGAGCCGAGATCGTGCGTGTCTTCTCGATCAATCCGCAACATCTGTTGATGATTGCCGAGTATGCGTGTTTTGACCGTGGTTCGTCGTTTTTCAGACTTCAACATCCCATTTTGGGGCAAGTTATGTGCCCTAAGTTTTTCCATAAATTTTTCGCCATCCTCGCCCGCCCCAATCACACTGCACAAAAAAGCGCGACTGCCCAGTGCCTGCACGTTCAGTGCGACATTTGCCGCTCCACCGAGCCGATCCTCCACACTTTTTTCCAACACCACCGGCACGGGGGCTTCGGGCGAGATGCGACTCACCGCCCCCCTTAAATAGCGGTCAATCATTACATCACCCACGATCAGGACATCCCGGTTTTCAATGCTTTGTAGTATGCTCATATTTTGGACGTTGGACTTTGGATAATGGACTTTGGACGTTGGACACTAGACTTAGGACGTTGGACTAAGCTGGTAGCAAGTCCAATGTCCAAAGTCCACTATCCAAAGTCTAGTGTCCAACGTCCATTTTTTTCTTCCAATAACGCATCAATCCAGCCACCGACATAAAGGCGGGATTGGCGGCTTCATATCTTGCCAAATCTTCTTGGGCGACCCCTGCGGTCAACAGTTCGGCGTTGACGAATGCTTGAAATTTTGGCACAATGGATTCAGGTACAGCATTCGCCGCTGCATGAGGACGCATCCATTCGGCCCAGGATAACAAGCGTTTTTCAAGGGCATCCAGATGCGCCATTTTGTCGCTAATT
>JACMMM010000010.1 GCA_014379065.1 Saprospiraceae bacterium | reverse complement strand
TGGGCAGATCCCTCACTTCGTTCGGGATGACCCCAGCGCTGGCGGGCTCGGGGGAATCAAATCACTTAAAATACCCTCCCAATTCCTCCGGGAAATAATGCAACGCATTCTTCACCGGCAAAGGCAATCCCCCACCCAGCGCACAAAGCGAACCTTTTTCCAGCGTGTCAATCAAGTCATTAAACAACGTTCGGTCAATTTTGTAATCGCTCGTCCGCGCTTTTTGCAGCAATTCTTTCCCGCGAACCGAACCGATGCGACAAGGAAAACACTTTCCGCAACTTTCATGGGCGGTAAACGCAAACAAATGCTCCAAATATTCTACCAGCGGAAACCGTGCCGGAATGCTTAAGATAGAAGCGTGTCCCAGTAGAAATCCATTGGCGGCAAAAGTCTCAAAATCAATGGTAAGGTCGTCAATTTTACTGACAGGGACAAGCCCGCCCAACGGACCACCTATGTGATAGGCTTTGACTAGTTCTTTCATGCCACCACCCAATTCGTTGATGGCTTTCGATAATGGCGTGCCCATGTCCACTTCATACAAACCGGGACGGTTGAAATGGCTGTCCAGCGAAAGCAATTTCGTGCCCGATGATTTGGCCGTTCCAATGGCTTTGAAGGCCAGGCCGCCTATAGTGAGGATGGCGTATAGATTGGCCAGGGTTTCCACGTTGTTGACGGCGGTGGGCTTGCCAAATAGGCCGTATTGCACGGGGAATGGCGGACGCGTGCGCACTTCCGGTCGCAAACCTTCTAAGGAGGACAACAGCGCGGTTTCTTCCCCGCAAATGTAGGCGCCTTGCGCCTTAACCACGTGCAATTTGAAATCGACCGTTTCGCCGTTCGATTTTTGGTAGGGGAAAAGTTGGTTGAAGGACTCAATGGCTTTTTCACAAATCTCAATGGCCTCCGGGTATTCTGCCCGGATGTAGATAACGCCCTCCTGTGCTCCACTTATATAGCCGCTGATGGCCATGCCGAAGTTTACGAGATGCGCACGTTGCTCCAATAGATAGCGGTCTGAAAAAGCCCCTGGATCACCTTCGTCGGCATTGCAGACGATGTATTTATGGTCGGCGAGTTCTTTTTTGACGCCTGCCAGTTTGATGGCTAAGGGAAACCCTGCCCCACCCCGCCCGCGGAGGCCCGAATTGGAAACTTCTTCCAGCAGGGCGTCGCGGTCGCTTTCGAGCAGTTTTGTCAGCGTTTGCAGACAAGTCTCCGCGCTCGGGCTGTTGGTCGTTAGCAATCCAGCTCCGAGCGAACCCACCCGGTAATGATCCTCAATGACTTTGACAGCGCCCAGCTTTAATTGAGGGAGTTGCGATGCTGCATCCCCTGAATAATTCAATCCCTTGTAATGGAACGCGCTGTTTTCATAACAACGGCCTAAACAATACACCTCTCCGATTTCGGAAGGTTCAAAATGCTGCTCCAGCGTATGATGCAGCGCGTGTTGCGTTCCTGCCAGCATACAGGCACTTCCGGCGCAAGTAAAGACTTTTTTGTTGCTTTTTTCCGGGTTCAGAAAATCGTAAAAAGTAGCGGCGCCATAGACGTTGGCGTTGCCGATCAGGTATTTGTCTGCCACATTGCGGAGTGCATCCCGATCAAGAGCAGGGCCCTCGGCCTTCGCTTCTGCGAGATTTTCGAACAGGTTATCGTCCAATCCTTTGCGAAACGACAGATTTCTGACGTTTTTCGACATATAATTTGTTGGTTAAGGCAGATTATGAGAGAAGGTGTGATTATTTGGTTTTGACCTTCAAAAGTACGGAGGGTTTTGGAAGTGGAGGGAATTTTATGTGTTTTGGTGGGTTGGAAGGTTTAGAAGATCTGCCTTAGGTGTGGGAACAGCTTTCTTAATTCCTGCCCCGCTTGGTCTTCTCACACTGCTTTGTCTTCCACTTCCAGACCAATTTTTTGATCAATACGGATACCAAGCCGCCGCGCCTGGGTCTTGTGACCCAGCGCCACTCCAGCAGGTATCTAAACCGAAAGCACAAATCTGCCAAATGTGGCAGAAGTGTCTGCAATAAAAACGGTTAGAGGGGCTTGAACCATTAGGCGTTGGCCTTTTTTGACGCACTTTTGGCACGGGAGTGATCGCCGTCGCAGTTTGAATAAGAAATAGGTTCTGCTTAATCTTGGGCTGCCTACCGAAGTGGCGCTGGGCCACAAGACCCAGGCGCGGCGGCTTGAGATTGGTTCTAAAGAGAAAGGCTCGGTTATGTTCTATTAGAACACCACTCGGGGCGGTAATGTATCAAGTTGTTGGGAAGATGTCGTTTGGGTCGAGCACAAAGCTTGGCTACTTGGGTTGGCAAGAAAAGGTAATGGTACATAAGCTGGATTTTCTTTGAGTATTGTAACAGCATCCAAATTGTACCTTTGGCCTGTCACCCTGTTCAATCTCCAGCCCGCCTGCGTCCATGCACCACCCACCTTTAAAACAAATCGCCGCGCTTTTTCTGGCGGCACTTTTTATCCAACCACTTGCCGCGCAGCACTCGATCGTGCGCGAATGGAACGAGGCACTGTTGAAAACCATGCAGGAAGACCTTGCCCGCCCCCATGTTCAGGCCCGCAATATTTTTCATTTTTCCGTGGCCCTGTATGATGCCTGGGCTGCTTACGATGCTGAAGCCGACACCTATTTGCTCGGTAAAAACGTAAACGGTTGTTCTTGTCCCTTCAAAGGTGTTTCCAAGCCCGCAGATGTGGAAGCAGCGCGTAAAGAAGCCATGAGTTTTGCGGCCTACCGCTTTTTGTTGGCCCGGTTTGCGAATTCCCCGCAAAGCACCCTCACCGTGAGCCGGTTCCGGGATCTTATGAAGAAGCAAGGGTATGATCCCCGCAATTATTCCTCCGATTATACCACTGGCTCACCGGCAGCCCTTGGCAGCTATATCGCGCAATGCGTCCTGCAAATGGGGGCACAGGATGGCGCCAACGAAGGGAGCAATTATGTGGACGCTACCTACCGCCCCCCCAATCCCCCCCTGGAAGTAGTTGCTCCCGGCCCGGGAAAGGGAATTGACCCCAACCGCTTGCAAGCTCTTAAATTGAAAAGCGCCATTGATCTTGACGGATATCCTCTATTTG
>JACMMM010000124.1 GCA_014379065.1 Saprospiraceae bacterium | reverse complement strand
TTCAAAATAGAATAATCGGAGAATACAAACCTTGAACTCAGTATTCCAAGGAACCAGATCTTAGTTGTTTCATCTATGCATGCGGATCTTAAAACAAAATTTATTTGCTGATAGATGTTTTCGATAAAACCGAACGCGACCCTCAAGAACGCATTTGCAATGTCTCAGCGATAGTAAAGAAGATAAATCTTATCTGGACATATTTACTAAAATGTCTATCGGGCTCAGAGGCCGATCCAATTCTGGATGAATGTCTTCAACAAATTGCGGATCTAAGGTTCCGACGTCTGTCGGTGACCTATTGAATAATACAACATCCATTAATCTGAGACTTTAAACGCTTTTATAGCCCGAAAGAAAAACTGCATCAAATTGTTGGATTTTTTACCATCATTACGCAATATGATGTTGGTTTATCAATTTTTTACTCAATTGCCCTCGCCTACTCAAATGAAAAAACATTTTGCCATTGCGACAATTGCCACACTCTTGTTAATGGGAGGTGCATTTACCCTTATCAAACAGCCCGATGAACAAAGAATTGAAGTAAACACTTCTCTAGTGATCCGTCAAGATAAAGGCGACTCCACACTTTCCGTTTGCCGGTCTGGTGAGAATAATCCCCTCGTCGTTCAAAACGCTAGAGCGAATTTCAGGCCGTATTTGCATCCCATTGCAGCGCCGGATGGGAAAGGAGTCCTTACGGAATATAGTCCTGGCCATCACAAACATCAAACGGGCCTATACTGGGGCTTCACGCGTGTGAACGGCCGCGACTATTTTCATCATCCAGAAGCTGAGTATTGGCAACGCGTTGCTGTCAATGTTCTTGAAGCAAAGGGTGCTGAAGTAAAATGGCAAACGGTATATAATATGCTAGGTGAAAAAGGTGAGACGCTGATGACTGAAACCCAAACTTGGTCCGCACGCGAAAGCGAAGGTAAATTTTTTCTAACGCTCGAATGGCGCGGTGAAGCAAAAACAGAAGTCACCATCGGCAAATATGACTATGGCGGTTTGTTCCTGCGGATGCCCTGGAAAGAAGGTATCAATGGTGAAGTAGTGAATGCGGCGCGCCAGAAAAATAACAAAGCCGAAGGCCAGCGCGCTATGTGGGTAGATGTAGCCATGCAGGTTGAAGGCCGCGATGATTTTGCTCACGTCGCTATTTTCGATCACCCTGAGAATAAGGGGTATCCACAACCGTGGCGTGTAGACAATCAGTTAGGAGTAGGCCCGGCACGCGCGCGTGAAGCGGATTGGCAAATTAAGAAAGGTGAAACGGAAGTAATCCGCCACCAGCTTGTGGTATACACCGGTACGCTCAATGACGTAGACCTCACTAAAACATGGTCAGCATTTTCAGGCGCAGAGGGCGACTATAATACGGCCGTGTTATGGAATATTGCCAAAGAAGAAGCAAAACAATCAAAATTTCTGAAACCCGATGAAGCCGTTGCCGCCATGACCGTGAAAGATGGCTTCAATGTAAACGTGTGGGCATCCGAACCGATGATGACACAACCCATGGCATTCTGTTGGGACGACCGCGGCCGGTTGTGGATTGCCGAGAATAAAGATTATGAATCCCGGGGTCATGGATTTTCAAACTCAGGCAAGAGTCGCATTCTGATTTTAGAAGATACAGATAAAGATGGCGTAGCCGATAAAAAGAAAATTTTTATCGAAGGCATTGCCTTTCCAGCAGCGCTCGCCGTTGGTTTTGATGGAGTATTTGTAGGTGCTCCGCCGAACTTGCTCTTCGTGCCTGATCGGAACCGCGACGATATTGCTGATGAAAGCGATATCGAAGTGCGCCTTACAGGATGGGGTATTCGGGATCGCCATGAAACCCTAAACAGCTTGCATTGGGGTCCTGATGGCTGGCTCTACGGTTGTCAGGGTTTTGCTACCCCATCGAAGGTGCGCAAGCCTGTTGGTAAGGGAAAATTGTACAAGCATAACGATCCCTTCCCGGAAGATATTTTGCGAGGCGAAGGAGTTGACATCAACGGCGGCGTGTGGCGTTACCATCCCATCAAAGATCGCTTCGAAGTTGTAGCGCATGGCTTCAGTAATCCATGGGGCATTGATTACGACGCCAATGGGCAGTTGTTCATCAGCGCCTGTGTTATTCCCCACATGTGGCATGTCATACCTGGTGGAATATACCATCGGCAAGGTGGGCAGCATTTCAATCCGTATGTGTACAACGACATTAAAACTATTACCGATCACAGCCACCGTTCCGCACACGGCGGCGCACGCATTTATCAGTCAGACGCTTTTCCAAAGGAACACAATGGACGCATCTTTATGGCGAACATTCACGAACATGCCGTGCTTTCGGATGTACTGCAACCTGAGGGCTCCGGCTTTGTAGCCCATCATGGCGACGACTTTATGTTGGCCAATAATGGACAGTGGGTTGGCTTCAGTATGGAGATTGGTCCTGACGGGGCATTGTATGTGCTCGACTGGCATGATGCCGACATCTGCGGACAAGAAGTATTGAACTCTGAAACCGGTCGCATTTATCGCATTGCACCGAAAGAAACACTGGCTGAAAATTTTAAGAACAGAAATGCAGACCTTACCATGTTGAGCGACCAGCAACTGGTGGAACTTCAGCTGAGCACCAGCGACTGGCATGCACGTCGTGCGCGAAATATTTTGCAACACCGCGCGGCGAAGGGGACCTTAAAAAAGAAAACACACAGCGAACTGAAGAAAATTTACCAAACCAGCACAAGTACCAGTCTGCGGCTACGCGCACTGTGGGCGCTGCACATGACGAATGGGCTATCAAGCGACGATCTGCAGCAAGGGCTGAATGATCAACAAGAACAAATTCGCGCGTGGAGCATTCAATTCTTATGCGAAGATAAGAACCCATCAGCGGAAGCGCAGACAAAATTTGTTTTGATGGCGCAAAACGAAAGATCAGCAATGGTGCGTTTGTACCTAGCGTCGGCGTTGCAACGGGTGGACAAAGAGACAGCCTGGAAGGTATCGGGTGCGTTGATGCAGCATGGTGAAGATAAAGCCGATCACAACCTTCCGATGATGATCTGGTTTGGATTTGAAAACCTGGTTTCCGAAAATCCAACACGTGCACTAGACGTGGCTTCACAGGCAAAGATCCCCTTGCTTGCGCAGTACGCAGCACGCCGTGCCGTCGATGCCGATGCATTAGAGGTATTGGTTACTGCCATTGGCGATGATTCGCCGATGAAGGTCAGCTTGCTGGAAGGTATGCTAAGCGGAATGGAAGGCCGCAACGATCTGAAAGCTCCAGGCAGCTGGAAAAATGTACTCTCCTCCTTGCAACGTTCAACAGTCACGAAACAACTTTCAACCAACGTAGACGAATTATTTGGCGATACGGAATCCGCACAACGCGCCTGGACAACCTTAAAAAATACAGCTTCACCTGTTGAACAACGCCGTAAAGCATTGCAAGCGTTGACGGCACAACAGAATAAAGACCTGGTAAAAGGATTACCCGAATTGTTACATGACGCAGACCTGCGCATAGACGCGATCCGTTCGATGGCCGCCTTCGATGATGATGCGTTGGGAAAATTGTTACTTAAAAAATATGACTCATTTTCGCCGGCTGAAAAACAAGAAGCGATTCTTACCCTTTCATCGCGGCCTCACTATGGCTGGTTATTGACACAATCGTTGAAAAACAATACAGTACCCAAGCGCGATGTGCAAGCTAACGTTGCGAGGCAGTTACGCCGGGTGGTGGGCAGCGGCTTTGTGGAAGTGTGGGGACCAATCGATGAAGTACCGCACGATGCCAAGGCATACGCCAAATATAAAACAATGCTTTCCGACCAGGTCATGAGCAAAGTAAGTGTGAAAGAAGGCAAAGTTTTATTCCAACGCTCGTGCGGCGCATGTCACAAATTGTTTGGCCAAGGTGGTAACCTTGGCCCTGACCTTACGGGATCAAACCGTTCTAACATTGACTACCTGCTACTGAATATTCTCGAGCCGAGCGCGGAAATACAAGACGACTACCGGCTGGTAGTACTGACCACTCGCGATGGTCGAACGTATTCGGGCAACATCATCGCAGAAAATCAAAGACAAATTACACTGCGCGTAGTAGGGCAAGATGCCATTGTTATCAATAAATCGACCATTCAATCTCGCGAAGTAACGCCGACCTCAATGATGCCTCCGGGGCTGCTGGAACCTTTAACGGATGCCGAGGTGGTAAATTTGGTGGCGTATCTGCGCAGCCCGATGGATGTAAAGTAATCGGAATAGATACAAGATCGCAAATAGAAGAAAACATTGATTTATATTTTCTTTGGTCGCCCGTCGAAAATTGGAAGAGTGTACTCTTTGACACTTAAAATACGGCGTTGCTCTGAACGAATCAAACAATAGATCATAAATGGAGCCACAACTGAAACTATAGCGTTCTTTCTATGAAAAAGAACGGCGTTGGAAGAACATTACTCTAACCGAGCTATTGAACGACTCCAGTCAACACTTCGATAAAACTTTGGGGACAAACTAACATGGTGCGCTCCGATGCCAAAAATGATCTTGAGGCCCGAGGCCTATAGACATTCACAGAAAAAAATCGACTGCAGGTTATTACGTTCACGAAATCTGCCGCAGAATACTAAAGCGTAAATATAGGGCAAACGAAAGTTCCGGGACTAGGCGCAATTTTTTATTGAATTGTTAACTGTATTGATTTTTCATTAATACGTCTTTTTACTAAAGATTTACTCTCTGACTTCCGACCTTTAACTCAATTATTGAATGCAAAACATTACATCATTGGCCAACGTCTTCCTTAATTACATCAATTACCCCTTGCATCATTCTCCAATGGCCGGGGAAAGAACAAATAAAAGGGTATTTCCCAGGCGCATCAGGTGCTTTAAAATCTAATTGAAAAGTTTTGCCAGCAGCTACCAACGGAGTAGCTATTAACACTTCGTCAATGACTGGCACAAAGTTCCTTTCATAGCCATCTTTTAAACTCGCCATTTCATCAGCCGCCTTTCCCACTTTGTCAATACTACCCGGCCTAATAATTACCACATTGTGCGACATTTGATCGCGGTTCTCAAAAACCAAAGAAATTGACTTTCCTGCGGGAATTGTAAAAGTGTTTTTATCGAAAAGCATTTTTCCTGGAATGGCAGCCAAATAAATGAACATCGCTTCCGACTTTGATCCTGACCGTGATATATTCCCAGCTTCCACTTTGCTATTTTTCTCAAATTGGATCAAACTCTTCCGTAAATTTGTGACCGCTGTAGCCGCTGATAAAGCATTGTAATCTTCCTGTGAAAGGGCTTTGAAGGAATAGATTGGCCATTCGGGATCATCCTCCACAAAGGCGGGTCCATCCAAATCCTCTTGCGACATAAGCGGCTGAAGTAGCCGTTTTGCTTTTTCGGGCTCGTCTGCAAGAAATTTATTGTCTCTCTTAAACATTTCCATCCAAACGGGTTTCAACTGTTTAAATGATTCCTTCAAAGCATAATCTATATAGTCATCTATAGGCATCTCGGTGCTAGCCAGCAAGGCATTTACACTAGCCTCAGAGTTAAAATGGCTTAGAGATGCTATTGCTTCCACTCTTACTC
>JACMMM010000123.1 GCA_014379065.1 Saprospiraceae bacterium | reverse complement strand
TCTGTTGATTGAATTGGTCGTAGCATTTGTAGACCACAAATAAGCATCATATACACCCGCATCCAGCACCGCATTTCCTGCCACACAAATGGAGTCAAGCCCACTGATAACGGGTACAACAGTCCCCAGCGTAACTACTTGTCCAGCTGTCCCCGTGCAACCAATTGCGTTAGAAACCTGGACGGTATAAGTACCCGCCGTGGTCACCAGAATCGTTTGGGTAGTGGCGCCCGTAGACCAGAGATAACTGGTATACGTACCCGCATCCAGAACGTTGCTTCCACTAACGCACAAGACGGTATCGCCGGAAATAGCGGGCGATAAAGCAGTACTTTGGGCAACCGTCTGCGTATCTGTTCCCGTACAACCGTTTGCATCCGAAACCGTAACGGTAAAGGTACTGGCAGTACCGACCACAAGTGTTTGCGTAGTGGCGCCCGTAGACCAGAGATAACTGGTATAACCCGTACCCGCATCCAGCGTGGTGGTTCCGTTTACACAGAAACTGGGAGAACCAGTGATGGTAGCGGAGAACACCGTGCATGCGCCAAGGCGCCAGGTGGACAAATGGACCAGATTGGGTTTTTCAATCCAGTTTTGCATTGGGCTCACGTTTTGATTCACTGTACTCAACAGGTTACCTGTTTCCCAAACAGCACCATTCAGGCGGAACAGGCTCAGGTTGCTTTCCATTAAACCATTCAATTCACTGTCGAAATAATAAAATTTGAGCGTGGCATTCAAGTTATTGTTGTTGGCCGGGCTGATATCGAAATAGCGGTTGGCCGAATTGCCAATAACGGGCATAACCAAGGGCGTATGTCCACGTCGAATAGTTGTAGCCCCAAGGTTACTGCCACTGGTAATGGCTACCCCGATGTTGCCGGGATTTGTTGCGTTCGGGCTACTCAGGTTGGTGGTCAGAATTACTTCACCTCCTGTAGAGCCAGTGATATGACTTGCTTCAATTTCATTGATCAGCTTGCCATTGGGTTGGCCGAGGGTGAGGTTTTTCATGTTCAATTCCAGCGTACCCGATGTAAAAGTGACGTTCCCATCCGCCTGAATATTGGTGTTGAGTTTGACTTTACCAGCCTTGTTCACGGTCAGGTTGTTGAATGTCAGCGGTTGTGCCGCACTAATGGTAGCATCAGAGCCATTGCCCTGAAATTCGACGGTTCCGGCCCCTGCTGAGAAACTACCGGACACGTCCAGATTGGCGTCATTCAATTTGATAAAAGCCGCCCCGGACACCTTGAGGGAGGTGCCGGATTGAACCCGGAGCACCCCTTGAGCGGACAGGGAGGCTTGAGTGAGGATGGCAAGTGCCGCAATAACCAGTATAGGTAGTTTCATAGTCGTTTAGTATTTAATCATTTGATGCACAAACACATTTTGGGATGTGTTTCATCGCCTTCCATACTCCTTTAGATTACTCTTTTATGGTATTGTTCGTTTTTGCAGAGGACGCTACTTTGGAGGAGGATGCATCCAATACGTCGGTCATCAATTTCTGCATCATCGCCATTTGCGCGCTTAACAGATCCATCTGCTTTTGCTGCTTTTCTATGATTTCTTGCTGCTCCCTGATGGCTTCAATAAGTATTGGAGAAAAGCGGCTGTAGTCTACGCTTAGATATCCATTTTTATCCGTGGATACCAATTCCGGATACACCTTGGCTACATCCTGGGCAATAACGCCAAGCTGAAGGTCAGTAGTAAAATGCTTTCCCGGGTAATCCTCAATTTTCCAATTGTAATGCAGGCCTTTGATTTGCAAAACCTTATCCAAAGCATACTGTAACGGCCTCAAGTCCTTTTTATACCTGATATCGGACGGGTAATTCGTGCCGTTTACATCTAAACTTCCGCCAATACTCACATCTTGAAGCACACTAAGGTCGCCATCAATCTTAGCGTCGAAATCAGTATGGAAATTTCCTCTTACGTGAAGCTTTGCATCCGGGTTATTGACTCCGATACCTAAATTCCCGCCATGGATTTGAAAATAGGAATCCTCTTGATCCACCCCTATTGCTGCAGATACCGCCGTGCCATAGTCGCTGCCCTGGAAGAATTCTACCAATTTAGTGAGGGCGTCTGTATTTTTAAAAAATTGTACTTTGGCTATTCCTGTGATGGTATCTGGCACATATACCTCCACCCTGAGTCGTGTCTCTGACGGAGAATATATGTGGTTCAAATAAACCCGTTCCTTCCTGTTTTTATCGAGCATTAACAAACCTCCTTTATCGCCTAAAGTATTTTCTTCCGCAATAATGTCACTTTTAACATGGAGGGGAGCTTGAGGGTCGCTCATGCCAATCCCGACATTGCGGTTGGTATACACAATATTGCTTCCAGAAGTCAACCAAGGCCCCGTTGACGGCACCCAGGCGGTAGCGGCATCATTCCAGGTAAGTGTCTGCCCGTCTGTAGCACTGTTTTGCGCCAAGCCAAACGGGTCCGCAACCGATCCATCACCGGTCAGGGTGTTGTCTACAGTGATAACACTGCTCAAATTTGTCCAAGCAGAAGTAGTACGGTACCAGAAGGATTCCGTATCTGTGTTAAATACCAGTAAGCCTACCGCTGGATTGCTGATCCCGTTCATTGCTGTGTTGTCCATGCGAGGGAAAAGCACGCCTTTATTGATATTGACTGATTGCACATCTAGCATGGCACTTGAATTGGGGATTGCAGCAGGGTCATCGCTTATGACGACATTCTGGCCGGGCAATTTTGTTGTAAAAAAGAGCAGCGCGAGCGAAAAAGCAGCATGAGTAAGGAGTTTCATATTCAAAAGTGTTAAATTGATTTTTAAATTCAAGATCAAGATTCAAGCATTAATAAACCCAGAAAGGCACCGGATTTACTTCGTTCAATATTTCTTTGGATACATAAGGGGTTTGGGTTTCGCCAGGGCGCACGGTACGGATGAGCGTATTGACGTCCTCCGGAAACCGTGCAAACAATTCTTTGAGCGTCAGGTATCCATTCCCATCTGTATCCAGGGTGGCGCAGGTATTTTTGTCGCCTAAAATTTTTTGCAAAATCTCGGCAAAGGCACTGTTTTCCCAGGCTTTATCCTCATAGGAAGATTCCTGTTCTTTGCACGACGCAATCAATCGCACGCGTTTGGGCGCCTTGTTAAAGTCGTCAATAATGTGTTTGGCAATATCGTCGAAATCCTTGCGGCCCTCGGCTGCGGCACTATGGCAGGCGTCGAGCATTACGAATACCTGACAGTCAAGTCCGGCCAGTTTCGCCAAGACATCGTCGCGGAATGAAAGACTGGTATATTTCTCATTCAAGCGTTCAAAATCGCTGCCTGCGAGCCGGAACATGCTATCCTGATCGCTGATGATACCGTGGGAGGAAATAAAGACAATGACAGCATCTGAAGGCTTCAAACGTCCCTGGTCTTGCATTAACCGGAAGTTATTCAATACCCCCGATATCACGGCACCCCGGGTGGAGTCCCTAGAGTTGAGGATGGTGGTGTTGACAGTTCCGTATAGTTTGTTTTCCTGTTGAAGAAACAATCGCGCAATATCAATCGCATCTTTCTGGGTATATTTAAGCCGCTCCTTTTCGTCAGGCACCCCGATACTCACAATATGAAGGGTGGATTCATTGGCGATAAGCCGCACAGTCATCGGGGCCGTCTCTGCCCGTTTGCCGTTCTTTTTCACCACGATCTGCAGCACATTATCACCCGGTTTAAGGGTAAGCAACTGGCTAGCCCGGTAGATAAAATGAACGGTTGAGGCATTGGTTTTTTTAAACTGCACCTCGTCGCTTTTTACACCTCGAAACAAAATGCTATCCCGCCTACCGGCATACGCATGGATCAACATTAGGTCGTCCAGCGAGACCTGAATATTGGAACTGATTCGGGTATGCAGCTCGTATTTCCCTTTGTTAGTACGTCGGTCCATCAAATCATTATTGTCATCCCATTGGATCTCAAGGTCCACATTGGTATTAATGTTTTCAGTTTGTTGAGGGCTGGCCAATTCCTCGTCCACCAAATCAAAAATGGTCTGATAAGTCGGCGACTCCGGCAGGTTTGCAGCATTCAGGAATATTTTAAGGGGGATGTTCCGGGCTTTACCAAAGCCGTTGGCTGTAAGGGCGATCTGGATGGTCTGGGTCTCCCCTATTTTCCATAAGGATGTTTTGTAATCCTTCAGAATGCTGAGTTCTGCCCCGTCGGGTTCCGAAACAGCGATGGTAACATCTGTTGCATCGGCATCTCCCTCATTGCGGAATGTGATGTCGACAAAGGTTTTTTTGCCCCGCACCAGCTGCTGTTTTTTACTCAGGTTTGAAACCGCAGAAATCAACTTGATCTTAGGCGCTTTCCCCATGCTGATCTTTAGATTGGTGTTTTTTTGGGTCAGCATCCGACCGTCGGCACGATTGAGTTTTAAATTCAGTTTGGTATCGCCTGTCAGGGCTTCGCGTTCCGCCCAAAGGGGAATGTTGGCGACATAAGGGACACCCGCCTGAAGCGGTGGCAGGGTGTAACGCAAGCCGGTATAACAGCCCGGTGTGGAAGCGCTACACTCCGCAGTGATGTACAGGCCTTCAATTTGATTCGCTGACTGATTCACGATCTCCACAGCAAGCACCGAGGTGCTTCCGGGTTGCAAGGTCGGAGCGCTTTCCGGCACATTCAGTGCGAGCGCCCCTGATTCAACTGCTGCAAAAGGCAGGGAAAGAGACTCGATGTTGTCAAAGGCAAAATTCTCATCATCGCGCACCCGATTCCCATCGTTTTGATTGCCGCATACCCAAACATCCCCGGAGTACATTCGGAGTACTTTGACGCCACGCTCTGCAAGTTCCTTGCCCGACGTGCGCATATCAAAGTCAAGTCGGTGACCGTAATGATCCACCCGCCACGTTGCAAAATCAGGCACTTGGGCAACGTTCTTATGCGATTGCGTACTGCCCGCAACAAGGCAGGTTTTTTCATCCAACACCACGATGTCATTGGCTTCATCGAGGAGTTTCCCGGGCCTATGTTTTGCATTGTTGTATCCGCCAAAGGTCTGGAAGCCCATTTCTTGCTTGTCGAGGTTTTCCGGCATATAAATCGTGAAGGCCTCTTCCTGGTAAGGCCGCCCATCTGCCGTTCCCACGCCAAGCAGATTGCCACCCTTGGTCAGGACGCAGCCGCCTGAACTGATAATTTTTTTATCCGGAAGTAAAAGCGCAGAGGCCACCAGATCGCCTGCCGCATCCAATTTGACAAAAAACAACTGTCGCTTCCCACCAGGAATCTTGCCGTTTCCATACAAAAACCAACCGCTTTGACCTTCCACCAGCACTACTTTTTCTACTACCAGATTCAATTGACCGTCAATGCGCTCGATTTTTTTTGGTTCAAAGCGTTTTTCTCCATTCAAACCCCAAAGTCCGAACCAGACACGCCCGCCGCTTACGCCGGCAATTGCCATGTTCTGGCCATTGCTGCTGGGAACAATATCCTGTACTGCCGACTGTATATCAGTGGTTCTGTATAGTGGGCGATCCCAAATCGGCCCACCGGCCGGGTTGCAACACATCAGCCAGGCACGGTGAATTCTAAGACTGTCGGAATACCCTCCTATCCATATTTTCCCGTCCGAATCCTCCGCCACCGCCAGAGCATGTTCATTCCAGGCCCGAAGTCCGATGCGTTTTCGCAAACCGAGTTTCCCTAAATGGTTGATTTTGATCAATAACCCATCCCAGCCGTCTCCATCTTCGGATTCAGCGCTTCCGCAGGATAAGATTCCGCCGGTTTGTGAACGGCAGGCATCGGCCATTTCATCCTGCCGTTTTTTATTCCCGTAATTAAAAATGTCGTCCTTTTGAGCAAACAGGTTGGGCGACAAAAGCCAGGCGGTTAAAACCAAAAAACGCAATGATGTAGACATGTCTATGTTTATTTGTTAAAAACTATTCTGCCTGCAACCAGAGGACTACTGGCATAACGGTACCAGCGCCAGCTAACAGATTAGCCTTGACACGCATCTCTTTGGTGGCATAATCAATGCTAAGCTGTTGATCTTTTCGCAACAACAGGTCGCCGAAGGCCTCCTGAAGTTTTTGTGTAAAATTGGCAGGCATGACCCCGTTCATGGTTCGCAACCGTACCTGAATGTCTTTTATCTCCCGTTGACTGTAAAGGAGACAAACCAGGTCGTCGCCAGGCAAACTCAGGCGAAGGGCAGATTGGCTGGAAGGCATGGCAATCACCGCTTTTTTGCCCGGACTTAAGGCGCTGAAAAAAGGTTTGGGATAATGCATCTGGATCTTGCCTGCCGCATCGCAGGAGAAAACATAATAGTATTTACCACTGCCCGTTCCACTTTGGTGCAACTGATACAGCGTACCAACCTGAAAAGCACCCACTTTGGGTTTGTAGAACCCCGTGGCCGGATCCCGGTATAATACTTCAGGAGTGCCATCTTCCATCACGCGGATAAGTTCCGTTTCGCCTTCCAGCGTAAAGGTTCCAAGGGTCGGCGCCGTCGCTGCGTTCGCCCCATGCCTTGGAATCCCCATCCCTATCAAAGCCTCCATTTTTGGGACAATTATATAGGCTGCAAGTGTGGCGTCGCCCATATCGCTCCAGTTTACCTGGTAAAAACCCTGGTTACCCCAATCGCTTCCCCAACTGCTCATCACCTCGAAAGTATTCAGGTTTTTATCGTAACCTGTTACCAGCAGACAGTGCAGCGCAACTTCCTTCTCATCCGGCAAACGACTCCAAACAAACTCCCCCGGAACGGGATCAACAAAATGTTTATATACTTTGAATACGACAATCACCGGTATACTGTCCTGCAAGTAATGCATTAACAGGGTAATCTTTTGTGAACGGTTGGCGCCGAAGGGAAGTATGGCGGCATAATCCAGGATCTGATTCCGGCTGGCGGAATCCATCAAGCCCGGATCCGGGAGCAGGCTGCAATTATGGCTGGTATCAAACTGGTCATAGCGGCAATTGCCATGGGTTTTCAGAAATTCAAGGGCATCCTCCACGGCAATCCCTTCTTGGCAATCTCCGGCCTTTTTTTTCACCTGATTGTACACAAAAGCGGCCGAAAATCTCAAACTGGCAAGACTTGCGGAATCTGTCACCTTGTTTTTGACCGCAGCGGTAATGCTCATTGCCCCATATCCGGCAGCAAAGGCTGTGCAGGCACTGGTTAATTCCTGAAAACCAGCAGCTGGACAAAAGGGACGCAGCGAAAGCCGTTCCGGGAAATCGTTGCCTTTTATACCACTGGCCGGTTCGATTAAGGGGACTGACTTGTAGATGTTTTCGTCGAAGACCACGCCAAACGAGCGTTGTGCTGATGCTGAACCCTGGGTCAACAACACCTTTATCACCACTATAAGGCAAAAAAATTGCCTGTTTGAGCTAAGCTTACGGGTTAGCGTTCGCATACACGGGACCATTTTATGAATCGTTTGAAGGCGTTTTGATGGATTAAAATGGGCAATGCCTGTGATTAGGCCAACAAGTTAGTGTTCCCAGTTAAAACCATTTTGTAAGGTCTGCACCCTTAGTTCTAACGATCAAGCGCATAGCTTACATTGGCTTCAAACGAGCTGCCAAAATAGGAACTAATGGCAGTAAAGGGCAGATCGGCGCCCATGCCGATCCGGAATAATTCCTTTTCACCAAAATTGAATCCAGCCTCTAGGTGTGCATTGCCATTGGTGCTGAACCCTGTTCCTACAAATGCGTTCTCGATGAATTGCCAGCGGAAATTGAAATCCAGAGAGGGCGGCAGCGGTGCGATATAGCGCACCCAGGTAGAGACTTCGAGGAAGGAACTCTCATCGCCTTGCGGAATTCTATAGCCAACGGTTCCGTAAAAGTGACGTACCCGCCTTATGGCAATGATTTTACCATCCTTGCGGAAACGGGTATCCAGGCTAAGTGCTTGCGGCATGGACAATCCTCCAAATAGCAGATGATCGTTACCCAGCGTGGTATATCCATATACGCCAAGGCCTGCATCCGGGAAATAAGTGCTGCCTTTATCGTAAACCTCCAACGCAGTGGGATCTTGCACTTGTGGATTGCTCAGGTCAAGGCGATACTGCATGATTCCGACGGATAAACCGGCGGATAAACCGTATTCCAAAGGGCTATCGCTGAAAAGCATTGCAGTGCGCAGGTAGAGGCCAGTCATGCCCATCCGCCCTGCCTTGTCATTCAACAGGTAGGCACTGAATATAGGGTTTACAGCCTTACGCTGGGGTAAATAGTCTGTACGAAGCATCCCGGTAAAAGGGCCGTCTTGTGCGATCACCCATTGTTTCCGAAAGGAAGCACCAAAGGAGAGTGTTTTTCCGTACCGTAAATAATCGTCGGGCACAGAGGCTGGGTTTATTACACCTGAATACTCCCGGTACTGGGTGAACAAAGGCAATTGCTGAGAAAACGCCGTAAATGCAAGACTGGAGAAAAGAATGGTATAAAGTATTTTCACTAAGCGGGTGATTTAAAGATTAGAAAAATTCTCTCTAAGCAAATTTGGTCGAGCAAAAATCAAGACTGGGATTTGAAAATAAAAATCTTTAGGAATAATTTCCTAAATATCGCTTGTCAGCATCTAAAACTTGATCGTGCAGCCTGGCAACCAGGACCTGATTTGTGCCCTGGCACTTTCTCCGATGGAGGGGTTGTTCTGTAGATTCAGGCTCTTTAGATTTTTCAGGTTGGCTATTTCCGGTGGCAGGGATTTCAGCTCAGTATACTGTAGATTGAGCGAATGAAGCTGCTGCAATTTTGCAATTCGGAGCAAGACTTCAGGATTTGCCTGGTGTAAATTGTTCCGGGAAAGATCTAAACTGCGCAACGAGGTCAGCCGCTCCAGACGCGACAAGGCATCCACCCAGTTGAACCTCTGACCCAGCGTCATGCTGCTCATTTTCAGCTCTTCCAAACGCTTCAGTTGTTCCAATTGTACCGGCAAGCTCGGCAAGGAAGTTTTGCTCAAGTTGAGGCGGACCAGATTTGCCAATCCCCCGGTTTCCATAGGCAGGGCCTTAAGCGCGCATCCTTCCACATTAAGTTCTTCCAGTTGTCGCAGTTGACCCAAGCTGGAAGGTAGTTTTTCCAGCGATTGGTTGTGACTGAGATCCAAGCTCAGCAGGGATTGTAAACCTTCGATGCTTTCCGGTACTTCAAGCAGGTTGCAAAATTTTACGACCAGTATCCGGAGGTTTTTCAAACGGCCAAGCGATGCTGGAAGATACGTCAAGTCGCTGTTGAGCGACAGGTCCAACTTTTTTAAATTGCTAAAGTCCCCAAGGCTTGCCGGAAGAAAAATCAACGATTGTTGGGTCAGTTTGAGCGAATCTAGGGCTTCAGGCTGTCGTCCGTTTAGTTTTTCCTTGAATACCGTGTTGCTATGCTGGATCGCTTTGAGGCGCTGCTTTACAAATTCACTGCTGTCATTCCGGAGCTGTAAAAAGCCCTGTTCAGCCATGTCAAGGTCACCCGTAAACATGGCCTTTTCTGCTGCGACACCTATTTTAGCCGCTTCAATCGCTGTATTTGACTCCGGGGTTTCTTGTGTAAAACGTGCCGTGGCAAAGTTGGTCAATGCATTGCGGTAATTGCCTTCGCCCATATTTTTACGGCCTTCTTGCATCAAGAAATTATAGGTCTCGGCACTACTGATGGTCGTCTCCAGTCGTTTACCCTTATTGGCTAGTTGCCTAACGACGCGCTCAGATTTTTCTGCCAACAAGCGTTGTAATTCTGCTTTTTCCTGGGCATCCAAAGCATTTTTTGCATTTAATAGGGCAATCTGCGAATTTTCATCCGCCTTATTTTTTTGATGCTTGGCTTCCTTTTCTTGCGCTTCGGCCACTTGTTGCTGAAGCTGAGCATTGGTTTCTGCAGCATTGGCGATCAGTGTTTGACGGAATGCCCAGCCAGCCGCAGAAAGTGACAAAAGGGCCAGCAAAGCAAAGATAATCGCCAGGTTCCGGGAGCGGCGACGTTTGTACCGCTCTTTCGCAAGGGCTCTGGCGACCTCCCGTTCCTGTTGATCTCTGGCTTCTCCAGCTTCTCGTTCCCTGCGTTGTGTCCGCGCTTCCAGCGCTGGCCCCACAAGGGTATCGTGACTAAGTTCATACGCATATCCTCCCCGAAGGGCAGGTTCGGCGCGCAGCAGGCCGCCGTCTACCAATTTGGCCAAATGTTCGCGAGGCACCTGAAACAGGCTGACAATCAAGGCCTCGTGCAGGGTGAGCCGCTGGCGATCCTCTGCAACGATCAACCCTTCTTCGATAAGCCGGGAAACGCGGCTTCTATCTTGTTCTTGGTCCAGTATGGCAATCTGTCGTTGGTAAAAATTAGAAATGATATCATCTAGGTCGCCTAAGGTATCCTTTTCAAAATGCTGGACTCCTTCCGTTTGGGCGCGCAATTCGAGGGTACGGCAAAGAATTTGGAGCTGAACGGTTTCAATGCGCCCTTCGGAATCGTCCAGAAAATCCAGAATATGTGCCACGGCTGGGCTGGAGTACGTGAATGCCGGCGATAAAAAATTTCCGGTCTTACGGGCTGGTTCTACTACGGCATCTGTAGCCTGTGTTGGTTCAAGCGCTTTCAGTTCGTAACAATGCGCCAAAATATCGGGCAGGCTATCTGAAAGCCGGTCCATCAGGTGCAAGCGGTCAGATCGTACACTTAGCAGGATCCGAATAGCTATAGGTTCCTGCAGGCGGTCAAAATCATTGTCCTTAAGTTTGCAATTGCCCGCTTCTATCTGGCTTTCGAGCACCTTGCGATACCGTTGCGGAATCCGAGTGTACAAAACCTCGGCTAGCTGGTTGCGGAATTCCGCGATGGCTTCGGGAGGGTAGGTAAACAACTCTTCAAACTGATCCAGGAGAAGCAGGTATTTACGTTTGCCTTCAGAGATCAGCTGGTTTTCTTTGATCTCATGCCACAGTGAGGCCTCGTTTTCAATCAACGAATCCAGGAAGGTATGTTTGGAGCCTTCAGGGGAAATGGCCTTACGGGAGATGTCAGCCGGCAAATCAGTCTTGCCTTCCGTCCAGGCATTGAAACGGATATGTACTGGAAAATACTCCTCTTCCCTCAGGATGGCTGGGACGATCCCGGCGTTGAGCAGGGACGATTTACCCATGCCCGATTTGGCATGCAGCACAACGAGGGGTTCCGTTTTGATCAGCCGGTGCAACCGGGCGATATCATCGTCGCGGCCATAAAAAATATCTTCCTGTGCGGTGGAGAAGGGTTGTGCCCCCGGGTAACGATATTGTTTCATAGGTCTAGAGGACGCGCTTTTTCGTTTAGGAACTCGATGATGGAATCGCGAATCTGGTTGCGCTGCAAAAGGGCATCGTCAGCGGCAATGGTCCCTTTGCCGACCATCCGCTCAAGTCCTGAGAGCCGCCCATTGAGGTGAAACAGCTGGTTCTGGCTGTCAAAATCCTGCGGCCTATTTTGGGTAAAAAAGTCCACCATGTCGTCCAGCAATTTGTTCAATTCATCCTCCAGCACCATCTGTGTCCAGCGCTGGTAAGCCGTCAATTTAGGGGCCAATTCCGTCTTTTTCAGAAGGTTGGCGCCTGCACAGCGACTATACAGTTCTTGAACAAAATCATCTATTCGGACTGGCACACAAGTAATCTTAAACTCATCAACAACAAAGGATTGAACATCTGAATCCAAGGCCTGGTTGGCGGCAAATTTGAGTGCCTTGCGGTTGACATCCTTCTGCACAGAATGCAGCAAAATTTTCATGTACCATTTGGAGAAGGGCAGTCCTATAAACAGAAAATTGTAGGAGGCATGGATATGTTCTTTGAGCATTCCAGAAATGCTGCGGCCTTCCATGATGGATTCAAGGAAACTAAAGAAATCTTCGTGCGTAAGCACCATGCTTTCGCGGTGTTCTATGTCGCCCAAAAGATTGTAGATCAAGGGCTCCCGGACACTTGGCGGGCTGAGTTCTACGGCAGGTTTGTTGGGATAATGAAAGCTATACTGGTAAGGCAACCCCAGCCGTTTAAAGGTTTTGCAAAGGGTGAGATCTGGATTGGCATTGATAAAAACCGGCACCGGCAAAACGGCCAGTTTTTCGAGGAGTTCATGGACGTTGGGGGGAGCCTGGTTGTAAAACTGTTTGATTCTGGTAAAGGAAGTCATGTCGCCCGAACCTCGGAAATGGAAAAGTCCGTCGGCATACATGTGCACATTGTCCAGATTGTCAAGTCGTTGCTTAATCTGCTCGTCGAGCGGCATATCTGGTTGCGCAAAGATCTCTGCACCCAAGCACACAATTGTGCTACCGGATTGGATGTTATCGAGAACAGAGTCCCATTCTTGTGGTTTAAGCATTGCTGATGTGAATCAATGGCTGTTTGCCATTTTTACAGGATGTTTACCCGGCAAATAAAAGGAATAATTCAGGACACGACATAAAATGATCGAAAAAGGAAAACAATCCCGACATGCTGGGTTACTCGCACCTTATTTGAACAATTTAGGGCAAATCCCCATCACAACCACCCAATCCGCTCCTCCAACCATTTCTTAGAAATAACCGGCTGTAATGGTTTTAAACTTCTCCTGAGCGTCTCTTTCTTTGATTCAGGCACCTCCACCATCTCAAACTTGGCAGTGGCCATTTTCCGCACAAATCGGACCCAGTTCAATTCAGTTGCTCTTTTTGTCGCTGAAAAGGTTTGACTTTGAACAAATTTTTCAAAAGCATTGATCTGCGCGGTCAGGAATTCATAGTCCTTGCCCTGTAGGACATAGCGGTCAAAAGCAATCCGAATCAATATCGCCCTGGCTATTATATCGAATAAAGAGATCTGAAATATTTCAGGTTTCAGGAAAGTTTGAGCTTTGTCAAGCCAGCCTTGTTTATAATAAAGCCCTGCTTTTGCCAGGTCAACGGAAGGCTCTCGTTTGTTTTCCTCCAAATAGGGGGAGAATTGTTCGATGAAGGTATTGGCCCAATCATATTCATTGCACAAACCAGCCAGGTTGACAATGTTCAGGAAACTAATATGCGTGATCCGGTCGCCGGTGAGCAGCACCTTAGTATCAATCGCCAATTTGTACAAGGAGAGTAATTCGGCTTCTACCACACAATCCCTGCTCATGAGCGAGCTCCCGCAGTTCATCAGGTGCGGCAACAGCGCTCTTTGCTCCACCTTGGGTATTACATGGAATTTTTCGACAAACACCGTCATCAGTTCACGGAAATCTCGCTCAGTTACCCCTTTTTGGTACAGGTTCACCAAGCGATAATAAATGGCAAGCAAAGGGTGGGCGTCCAAGCGTTCCGGTGAAGCGATGTGTGTTGCTACTGCCTCCAATAGCGGGAGTTCGTAATGGTAATTATAGATTCGTTCTCTTGTTTTCATCTCGGCCGCATAACGCAATTTGGCCAAGCAATAGTAAAGGTCAAGGTATTCGACAGCCAGTTTAAGGTGGGGAGGGTGTTCTTCGAACTTTGGAGTGTCGGGGTTAAAGTAAATTTCGTGGTGAATCTGGTTGAGGGCGAGATAGTCGTCTATTTCATAGCTCGGATGTTTCATGGTATCGTCAATCAGGCGCTGGGCTTCTTTGCGAAAATAGGGGCCCATATTGCGCTTGCCCAGTGACTTTGTCAGCAGTTGCTCATACAATAGCCCTTGCTTGTCGTCTGCGGATAACACCATACGCACCACTAGGTACTGCTCTATCTGCTTGCTCAGGCCAGACATAAGGTTGTACAGTTTGGTCTCATTCAACGAATTTGGTCCAAAACAACGCCGATACGCCGCTTCCAAGTCTGTTTTTCCCAAATCGAAGGCAGGATGATGCTTGCAAAGGCACTTAAAAAACTTCAGATACTGTTCGCTGGCCTTGAAGAACGGAGATTGCAAGAATTTTTCAAAGTCTTTATATTCCTCGTGATGGAGCGAATTGAGCAAGGTGAGCAACTTCATTTTGCACTTATTTTAGATCTGGAGCGGTTTTTATGTGGATTTTTAGCAGAGGAAAAAAAAGGCATACAGGTGTTCAAATTGTTGCATCAGTTTAAGTTATGCGTTATAAAAAATACAAACTAATTTAAACTCCCTAGAGGAATTAAATAATTTGGGTAAAAGTAAGCAAAGGAGCGACCCTTACTCTTGTACCCTGAATTAATTGGTTGAGAACATTTTATTTTCGGCTAATAAGCTACCAGCCCATTCCCATAAACGCTTGACTGCCACACCGCTTTTTTGCTGCTTTTAGACCTCCCCGTCGCCCTGTATAGCTCGAACTAACTGCATTTTTTTAATATTTTCGTGAACAGGGAGTGACTAAAAGTGGCAAAAATTGGCGTTTATTTTTTGACCAGTGCCCCTCTCCCCAAGCCTCTTCCACCC
>JACMMM010000122.1 GCA_014379065.1 Saprospiraceae bacterium | reverse complement strand
TTCAAAATAGCCCTTGCGTTCACCCACTGCGCCCGTAAACGAGCCTTTTTCGTGGCCAAATAGCTCAGAATTGATGGTGCCTTCGGGTATCGCGCCGCAGTTGACAGCGATGAAGTCATTGTGCTTACGTGCCGACAGCGCATGGATGATCTTCGAAAAGACTTCCTTGCCCACGCCGCTCTCACCGGTGATGAGCACGGACAGGTCGGTAGGCGCCACGCGGGTAGCGGTTTCAAGCGCCGCATCCAGCGCAAGCGAGGAGCCTACGATGCCGAAACGGGCTTTTATGGATTGGAGGTGATGGTTAGCCATTTATGCTATTTCGTACTCAGGTATTATCTCGCTTGAAGCGAAGGCGTTTCGGTTTGTTTTTTTGAAGAGCGTAATAGTGAACCAATTGGAATTGGAATAGAGCAAAGGCCGGGGAGTTCTCCCCCATCAGAGTTGGCAAACGCTACCAAGCCCTCAGCGATGTCCTCGCAGATGTGCTTGACCAAACGGGGCTTTTTGTTGCCCGGTTTGCCCTCCCAGGCAGACTTGAATTCCCGGAAGTCGCTCTCTCCAATCAAGATGGAGTTTTTGATGCGTTCTTTCAGGATGAGGATATCGGTCATTCGTTTATACTATTTCTCCCTGCGTAAGTTTTCGCATACTCCACTACTATCTTTTGCAAAAATTGATCAAAAGTATCACCATCATACCCCAAATCAAGGGCTTTCTGAAAATGCTGACGTGCCAAATCTTCATCTCCAGCGACTCCTGCCAATACTGCAAGGTTGTAGTGTGGCTTTGCATAACGTTGGTCTATCTGTAGGGCTCGTTGCAAGTAAGCAGAAGCCGGTTCTGGTTGGTCCTGTGCCATTTTTATCACGCCGAGGTTATTCATCGTCATGGCTTCTATGTCGGCTGTAAATGCGCCGTAGTACCAAAACCTCGCCTGATTTTTTAGGCTCGGGCTTTTTTTTAATTGTTCCAAAAAAGTCAAAAATTCAATCTCAGCGGCTCTAAATTTCTGGCGATTAAGCAAGTTTAACCCTTTGAAAAACACTACATATCGCGTCCGCACGAACCAACTTACACCTAAACAAAAACCTAAAAAAAGAAATCCGGTCCAGAAGGGCGGACGGAAGTAGATGTAAGCTACAATGACAAGCCCAGATAGGCCAATTAGCAGGGGGAAATAAAGGTGTTTGCGATGTATAGGCATGACCATGTAGGTTTTAAGTTCAAACCACCTCCCCCAACAACGTCGCGCTCGTCACCTCCCTAATCTTCACCATCACATAATCCCCCGGCTTCAAACCCTCTTTTTTGGGAAATACACACATGCTATTCTGTGAATTCCGGCCACAAAACTCTTGGTCAGACTTGCTTGAATCGCGCTCGATCAACACCCGGAACGTCTTGCCAATTTCGCCCTGATTGTATCGGAAGCCTACCGCCCTTTGCAATGCAATGACCTCTTGAAGTCGGCGTTTTTTCACTTCTTCTGGAACATCGTCGGCGTATTTGCGAGCAGCAAGGGTACCGGGACGCTCAGAGTAAGAAAACATATACGACATGGAGTAGCCTGCCCATTCGATCATCGAAAGCGTGTCCTGGTGCTCTTCCTCCGTCTCTGAACAGAAGCCCGTGATAATGTCGCTCGAAATCGCGGCGTCTGGCATGATGCGCCGGATACTTTCAACACGCTCCATATACCATGCGCGATCATAGGTGCGGTTCATCATTTCGAGCACGCGCGAGTTGCCGGATTGAACGGGCAAGTGGATGTATTTGCAAATATTTTCGTGGGCAGCCATCGTGTGCAACACCTTGTCTGTCATGTCTTTCGGGTGACTGGTGCTAAACCGTACCCGCAAATCGGGGTGAATATCTGCGGTCATCGCCAGCAGGTCGGCAAAGTCGGCGCGGTCGCCCGATTCTGGATTTTCCCATTTGTAGGAATCCACGTTTTGACCCAATAGCGTGACTTCGCGGTAACCTTTTTCAAACAAATCCCGCGCTTCGGCCACGATGCTGAAGGGTTCCCGCGAACGCTCGCGACCCCGGGTAAAGGGTACTACGCAGAACGAACACATATTGTCGCAGCCGCGCATGATGGAAATAAAAGCTGTCACTCCGTTCGAGTCGAGGCGCACTGGGCTAATGTCGGCGTAGGTTTCTTCGCGGCTGAGCAGCACGTTCACCATGCGCCCACCGTCTTCTGCGCCGCCAATGAGATTGGGCAGATCACGATAAGCATCTGGGCCGACGACGAGGTCAACGAGTTTTTCTTCTTCGAGCCATTGCTTTTTGAGGCGTTCAGCCATGCAACCGAGCACACCGACTTTTATTCCCGGACGCGCGCGCTTCATCAATGCAAAGACTTTCAGGCGTTTGCGCACGGTTTCCTCAGCTTTTTCGCGGATGGAGCAGGTATTTACAAGGATGAGATCACTCTCTTCCATGTTGCGGGTGGGGGCGTAACCGATGTCGCCGAGGATGCTAGCCACGATTTCCGAATCGGAGAAATTCATAGCACAACCATAGCTCTCGATATAAAAATGCTTTAGCCCGGGTGTATTGCTCACCACGCCATGTTCTTTAAAAAACACGCTGCCTTGAAGGGCTTCGTCTATTGTTTTGACCCCTTCGAGGGTCGGGTTTGCGTCGTAAAGCATTTTAATTCAACGGTTTACATTCATAAGTTCACCGCTTGTGAACATTTCCATCAATTCAGATTTGAGCATTGGTTCCACCAGTTGATGATAATTTTGGGGCTTGTCAATATTGATGAGTTTATAGCTTTTGCTGACTTGCATGGCATTCGCTTGCACACCAATTGTATCGCCTTTTACTGTGGCAACTTTCATCAGAGTGTAATTCAAAAGATCTGTCTTGATCTCATATCGGTCGCCAACTTGCGGATTGTTGAGGTATAAGAGGTCATTTTCATTGTCAACTTTATTACTATGCCAAGCAAAGGCTAATAAAATGGCCAAGGCACCTAAGCCCGCAAAATGCCATATCGGGGCTTTCACTTCGTCCCGCATGGCCTCGTATTCCATTTGAAAACTGGAGGGCATATCCTTGAATTCCAGTTTTTGCTTGCACTGCTCGCATTGCGAAACCCCTTTTTTGCTTAGTGGGAAAAATGGAATCCAATAAAAGTGAACGTATTGTGCTAAAACACGCATCTCAGTGGTCCCAGCAGCCGAACAGTTGGGACATTTTTTCCCAAACATTCGTTCGGAGCGCAGGGTGGTGTCTTTTTTTCCAAAAACAAACATGGTTCGTGGGGTATCAGGTTTTGCAAAACGCCCGCAAAAGTAAGCCTTCTTTTTGGAAAAAGTGCCAGAATGTCACCCGTGTTTTGCACAAAATGACAGAAGTGGGTGATCGTCATTAGGTCATTTGTCGTCATTGGGTCATTAGTCGTCATTGGGGTCATTAATCGTCATTGGTCATTTTGGGTAAGCAAAATGACCAATGACGATTAATGACCCCAATGACGACTAATGACGATTAATGACCCCAATGACGACTAATGACGATTAATGACCCCAATGACGACTAATGACGATTAATGACCCAATGACGACTCTCCCTACCAATCCTTCTTCAAACGCGAAGGCCGATTCGCAGGCGCTAACTCCCGGTAAGCCCCGGCGTTTTTCTGCTCTTCAGAAAGCACTGCCTCGTTGAGCAAACGCCGGGCGGTATCAGCAGGAAGATTTGTAGGCGGAATCTCTTTCTTTCGCGATGGGGAGGCCTGGTCAAGATAATTCTGCCGAGGTCGCACACTTGGCGGCGGCGGAGGAGGGGGTGGCGGAGGGGGAGATTGGGGGGGTGGCGGCGGCTCTTGCAGTTTTCGTTTGGCGATTTGCAGGTTTTTCTGCGCGTCGGGGCGTTTGGGAACGAGCCGGAGACTGCGCTCATAAGCTTCTATGGCCGCACGGTAATCGCCTTGTAGGAGGCAGGCATTGCCGAGGTTGTAGAGCGCATTGGATTTGTCGGCAGGAGAAAGGCTCTTTTCAGCAGCCTCGCGGAAAAATTGGGCGGCCTCGGCATATTCAGATTGGAGATAAGCGGCATTTCCCGCATTATAGCGGGCCGCACTGCTTTTTGATTTTTGGTAGGCCTCCTGGGCTTTTTCGTAGTCGCCCTTGTCATAATAACGCTCTCCTTGCCGGAGGGCACTGTGTTCAGATTGAGCGGACAAATAACCGGCAAGCAGCAACACAATTGCAGTAGAAACACCCTTTTTCTTCCACTGCATTACTTGTTCGGAAATCAGCAACAATAGCGCAGCCAGCAACACCCAAGGGAAATAATAGATTTTCTTGCTCGTAGCATTGGCCATCACGGCACTTTTTTGAAGCCGACTCACCGCGCTTTTGATGGTCGAAAGAGCGCGGTCAGGGTCGCGGAGGTTAAGGGCCTCTCCCCCACCCGATTCAGCCAGTGATTGCATGAGCGATTCATTGGCGGAACTGCGCACGGGTTTCCCCATACCGTCACGGCGAAGTTCGCCTTTCCCTGATGGAATGCTTGCACCACCCGCCGAACCCACGCCAACGGTGTAAATTACAACTCCCGCCTCGTATGCTTCTCGCACACGCTGTAGGATTTTTTCTTCGTGGTTTTCGCCATCGCTGATGAGCACAATGGCCCGTCCGGTTTCTGCATCAGTTTCGAGTATCCGTTTGCAGGATTCGATCGCGGCGCCTATGTCGGTGCCTTGGTCAGTGATGAAATCAGGCTGGGCATTACGGGCGAACATCAATAACGCCTCAAAATCCGTGGAAAGCGGCATTTGCGGGAAAGCTTCGCCCGCAAAAAACACCAGCCCAAGCCGTTCGCCGTCCAACGCTGGCGCCAATCGTTGGATAAAACTTTTGGCCTGCTCCAATCGGCTGGGTTTCACATCGGTGGCCAACATGCTGTTCGATATGTCGAGCGCGATCACTACGTCGGCGCTGTTCTGCATCTTATCTTCCTCCTTCTCAATCCTCACAGGACTGGCAATCGCAATAATCACCAACGCCAAGCCTCCGACGAACATCAAATTTTTGCCCCAAAAACGCTGGATCGAAAACCCTTGCAACAAGCGTTCTTCCAGCGCTGGCGAACCCAAACGCCGCAAGGTTTGCTGCCGCCAACGCCAATAGGCCCACAGCAAAAGTGCCTGCAAGGGAACGATTCCCAGAAGGTAGAGCAGGTAAGGACTTTCGAAATAGAATGTAGCCAATGTGGTAAATTTAATGTGTTCCCCGCCTTCGCGCTTTTACTCGCCTTAGCCTTTTTAACTGCCGAAGCCTTAGCGAAGGCAGTGCCGGAGGAGGGTGACTGCTGACCGCCATAGATGGGACGATTCCCGCCTTCTTCAAAGCCGAGAAACTTGTTCGTGCGCGTATTCCAAACGCCGTATTTATAACTTAGCGGAAATTCCTCT
>JACMMM010000009.1 GCA_014379065.1 Saprospiraceae bacterium | reverse complement strand
ACGGTGACGGTCAGTGCCAGGACATCCGTCAGGTTATTCGAATTGGTGACCTGGATATTCACCTCATACTGGTTGTCGGTGTTGGCGTCTGCCGGGGCTTCAAAATCGGGTGAGAAGCCCAAGGACCAGCTCAGAACCCCCGTCACGGCATCAATGGCAAATCTTGTTACGTCAGCCCCGCCAGCAAGTGTGTACGTCAAACCAGCACCTTCGCTGTCATTGGGATCGCTGGTCTGTGTGTCGTACAAAACCGAGCAAGCATTTTCCTGAAAATTAACCGAAGCGGCAGAGGTGATAACAGGCCGAACGTCGTTGGTAATGGTAAAGACAGCCTGAGTTGTATCGCGGCGTTGATCGGGGTAATCACAGTCCCAAACAATAAAATCAATTGGATAGGAGCCGAGCCAGGAGGTATCCAGAATTGCTATAGTCATTACACCATTGGCATCCAGTGCGGGCAAAAGCGGTGAAAGCTGATCTAAATAAGGAGATGCGATCGTACCTACGGAGCCCCCAGCCACGAAGCTTAGATTGGAGCTGTCCGTATACAGATACTGCCGTGCAGCATCAAAAAACTCAAACGCAATCTTACCTGCGCCCACATTGGCCAGGGTCAAAGTGTAAGAAACGTTAGGTGCTGCACCTGTAGGTGCAGCCCAGCCTGCCAGATTTCCGTCCACAAAGCCTGCCAGTTTAGCACCAGCACCCGCCAATTGTACATCTGCAAAAAGCGGCCGCGCAATCACCGTCATCGGATTGGAACCCGGTGCAACAACGGGCCAGGCAGGGTCGGGATCGCTGCCCGTGAAAGGGAACACGTCAAAATCAAACTGATGGCAAGGGCCTGTAAACGTCAAATAATCGTCCAAGTCAAAAGTGGAAAAATCGTCTCCTTGAAAAATGGTTTGATCTGGAACGGTTTGCCACACTGGAGGACCATAATCTGGCAGTACCGTAAACCACCCTGTAATCGTATCCGCCAACTGGCCGGGTGTGTTTTCCGTCACTATAATGCGCACGGAATCGGTGCCGATCCATGAATTCAGTACGGGTGTTACTGTCAACACGCCATTCACAATCGTAGCGTTGAGGTTAGGCCCGGGTTGGGCTGACCAGCTGACCGGATCGCCGTCCAAACTGACGAGGTAATCCGCCAGATTAACTAGATCAAAAGGGATATTCTGGAGCGTAGTATCCGCCAATATTGGCAACAGTTCAGGCGGGTAATCTGCGTTGGGGTCAATGTTGAGCCAAAACGGCATGCCGATTGATCCGATGCTGGAGTTGTGGACAAAATTAACTGTTTCCGGTGTAGGGTAAATTACATCATTGGGCGCATAATACACCCGAAAATGAAGTGTTTCGCCTGTGTAAACCTTCGAATAAGCCGTTATATAATAATAGGAATCTCCCAAAATAGAGATGGGCGAGGCTACACCACGAAGCTCGTTCCCGACAAAAACGCCAACGACGTTGTTGGCATTATTGCTGGGCGAACCGCTGAAATTTACCCGGACGACCAGGCTCATGTTGAACTCGAAATCAAGGGGGTCTATAGACCAGTTGGGTGGGGCTGAGGTGGCGGAGGCTTGCTGTACTATGAGCAGCAGTAGCAGTAATGCTCCGCTTTTTATTTGCCCTGTTTTTATAGAAAAACAATTCATTTTATTGTTTTTTGCAACATTTCAGTGTGCACTATTTCCCGTAGGGAAATCCTGTTTATAGCAAATTGGATGGTGTTCACTAACCCCTTTAGGGGTTTCCTGCCGTATTTCAGGCAACCCCTAAAGGGGTTTGGAAAATGCTACATTGATTTGCTATAAACAGGATTTCCCTACGGGAAATGGGGCACAGTAAACTGTCAATTTTAAAGATGTAAGCTTCGAGCACTTGAAACCTCGTAGGTTTTCAAAACCTACGAGGTTTGAAACAAGAAGTCGCTACTGCAATACCACTTTCCGAACCACACTAACATTCGACGTTTGCAGCCGCACAAAATAAACCCCGGCTGCAAGGGTCGTACCCTTATCCGATTGGCCTTTCCAAACCATCGTGTTCAGTCCCTCGCGGGCGGTGGTATGTATGGTGGATACTGCACGTCCACTGACATCGACGACGGTCATGGAAACCTCCTGCGTGCTTGGCAAAGCAAAACGGAACATCGTCTCTGTGTGGAACGGGTTCGGTTGTACTTCGAAAGACTGCGCCCAGGCCAGGTCCTGCGTCCCGCTGCTGGGCAGCGTGAACGGCACGGGATTTTCGATGCTTCCCTGATGCAGGTCTGGGGAGAAGTACATGGCTTCGTTCAAGTCCTGAACAGCCCCATTATTGCTGTCAAACAGTTTGTATTTGACCTGCTCGCCGCTGGAGTTGGCATATACCGTCAAGAAGAAAAGGTACGAGTCATACGGCGGGATGTAAATCGCCTGGCTGGAGCCGCGCACCTGATTGCCGACGAATGCGCCGAGCTCCATGGTGCTGGTGGTTGCGTTTGAATCGCTTTTTTCCAACATGCCGATCAAGGTCATGCTGTACTCGAACTGTGTTGGGTCCACTGACCAGAAATTTTCAGCAGGGGGCACACCATCATTAGGGCCTCTTGCACTGGCAATATGATCCGCGCCACCGCCGCCCAAGTTGGAGGAGGGTGGGGGATAGATCAAAGTGCCGGGCGTCGAGAGTTTGATTTGGTAGCCTTTGGGCGGCTGCATATACTGCAGGTTGCCAATCCAGCCAAAAGTCGGGTTGATGTACTGTGCAAAAGATTCCTGGCTCTTGATCAGGTCGCCCATCTGCGGAGAAAGGGAGGAAAGCGCCGGGTTGATGGCAAGGGAATAGTTGGGAATGTATCCGATCCAGTTCCAGCCGCTTACCACCGAAATGGGATTCGTGGCCGGGTTGAGCACCGTACCAAGCATTTTCAGTGTATCCGCCTGATCAGCGCGGTAGATATACATGGAGGTATTGCCCAGGGTGTTGAGTGAGCCCAGCCAGCCAGCGCCGTTCAGATAGGTAGCAAAAGCATTTTGCCCTTTCATCAGGTCATTCTCCGGGTACTTGAGCGATACCAGTGCCGAATCCAGGTCCGGGTCTGGGAAGTCGAGATTGAAGGACAGCCAGTTCCAGCCAAAACCAATGGATACATCGCGCAGCACATAACTGTTGGTATGGATCACCTGTGGGCTCAAGGGGTCTCCCAACACATCGTCAGGTTGGAACAAGAAATCATCTTCTTCCACCGCATAGCGAAGGCAAGCAGATGCATCCCATATTTCAAGCCTCAGTGGTTCCAAAACGTGATTGGGGTTGCCATAAATGCTCAGGTAAGCCAGGTATTTGTTCACTGCCGGGACATACTGCACATTGGCCCGCCCGACAATTGTGTCCCCGATAAAAGCCACTACGATATCTTCCACATCTTTGGAAATTTCTCCCTGGATGTTGAGTTCGAGCACCATGTTCTCGGAATTCTCGAAGAGATTTGGGTTGATTTCCCAAACGGGTGGGCGACACACGACGCGCACACCAAAGGGCAGGCCCTCGTCTCCACCCATAAAGAATGGGTTTTGTCCCGTTTCAGTGTGCAAAGTGATCGAGTCAGACCAAAGGCCGAATGCCAGGTTAGAATCCACCTGGAAGCTGACCGGACGGATCTCGTTCGGCGCCAGGGTTCCCTGGTCGGGCACTACGTGCACCCAGTTGGGAATACCTGTAATCGTAAACGGAACCGGATAGCCGCCCCGGTTGTGGATATTGGCCACCGCCGTTTTGTTCTGGTCTTCATACTTCGTCATGCCAAGGCTGTCCGTTAGCCAGGCAAGTTCGTTGCGGTCTACATAGAACTCCCACTGCGTGTACACGAGTCTGTTGCCGGTCAGGTCTTCAATATCGTGCAATTCAGCGCGAAGGATGCGATTTTCAAAATACTTGTTATCGAAATTCGGCACCAGTAAGATCTTGTTCTCATAACAAGTGATGGCGATGTCGATAGGCAAATTCGTGGTTGCATCAAATAATTGCACATTGTCGACCGGATTGATCTTTGCGCAATTGATCAATTTATTGAAACTGAAGGAGATCTCATCCCCAACATTATAGACCCCATCTGAAGGTTCAGGGGTGCCAATCAGGCTTGGCGGCTGACGTTCGATCTTGCCTTTTATGACGTGCGAATAACCGTTTTTGTCGCCACCTCCGGTGCAAACGCTGACAGCCCGGATTTCATACGGGCCATCGGCCAAGGCCGGGCTGCCCCCGGTATCCCATTGATAAGTGGTGAACACAGGCCCCAATTGGGCTTTGGGAATATCGGTTGGTGGTGTTATGTTGATCCAGGCCCCATCCCCGTTTTCAGGACGGTACTGCAGTCGGATGGATTCAAAATCATCATTATCCAAGTCATAACCAGAAACAGTGATGGCCAAGTTGTTCTGTTCTGCCGGATTCAACTCATCCGGTTTCACCACCCAGCCTTGAAATGGGCCGGTAATGTCTACCTCACTACAAGGTTTCAGGAAGTCAACATTGAGGTATTTGGCTGAATACAGATACGTTTCAAAATCGGGTGCAAAACCAAGTGCGGCACTGCGGTCGTCATGACATTCCGCATAAAAAACCACCTCTGTGCCATGGTAACTGTAAGCGTCGGGGCCACGCTCCGCCGTAATAGTGATCGGAATGGTCGTGCCATAAGGCACTGCATATTTCACCGGTTTGTCCAGTACAATGCCATTTAAACTGATGATAAGGCCATCCGGATTACTCTCCGGGCCGGTGTTCATGACATAGGTAAAGGTTTCGCCAGTAGAGGAGAGGTTCTGGAGTTGAAAGTGAAATGACGCTGCTTCATTAGAGGGTACATTTGTTCGGGTAACACCATCCAACTCTACCATGTTGACGCCCTGTCGGTGGGCCGTACCGACCTCCCAGGGACAGGAAGTCTGTCCGGCTTTAATATCAAAGACCGGTGTTTTGAAGATTGGATCTTTTTTGACATCCATGGTCCAGGTGTCACCGGGGTCGTCATCTTTAAGTACATAACCGGTGGTCATGACTTCAGAACTGGAGCCACCCGTTCCTATCAATCCGTTGAGGCCTACGGTTACTTTAATTGCGTTGTCAAATAAGATAACTGCGGGTTGAAGCAATCCGATGAGCAGTTGAGAGGTAAGTACATTCTCTAATTCTATCTTTACTGCATTGGAATAGGTGGTAGAATTGTCGGTGGTTTCAGAAGACTCGTATACAACTCCGGCATCAAAAGAAATATTCTGATCGTAAATTGCTGTTTTTTTGGCTAATTTGTTCAAAGCCATATAAGCAAGCCAACTCTTTTTGGATTTTGAATTGATGCTATCTTGATCGATTCCGTGCGCAATCAAAGTATCCAGGTACCGGACCACATTGTTTTCAATATTCCATTCAGAATATTTGTAGTTGGTGACAAATGTATCCGGAGAGACCGTAACAATATTGTTTACGTTGGTCACACAGAGGGTGTCATTAAACTTGACCTCTTTGCTTTCTGAAAAGATCACATTGAAGCCTACCCCTACAAAAACATCATTTCCTGCAAGGGTATCCAATGGGAAATGGGTATTGTCAAGGATGGTTGCTCCCCCTACCACCAAATTCCCATCGTCTGTGGAAATTCGTTCCTTATTCGATACACAGTATTGCATGGAATGCTCATGTATCTGGGTAATTGTCGTAGTAAATTCTGAACTGTTCTCATAGGAGGCAATGAATTCAATGTGTGTTCCTATCAAAGGGATCGTAATCTCATTGTGTGCGCCCCCCGATCCGGTAAAAGTGACCCCAAGCCCAACCTTGGCTTCTTCCCCAAAATTCAATGAATTGCAATGTTTGGTTTCCTTTTCCAGAAAGGCGTAACTTCCGTCTCCCGGTGGATCTCTCAGCACAAAACTGGGCAACATCGGCAGCTGGGTGGTAAATTTTGACTCCCCTACAATGATCCCTGTGATGATCGCCTTATTCTCATACGGCTCACTTTTTCTTCCCATATCATCCGCCGTGATCTCTATGAATTGCTCATAGGGCGGAAATTGGTTGGGATGATCCGCCACAAACCGGTAGTGAAACTCTCCGCCGGTGTAAAAGGTGTCAAGTGGCAAGAGAAAATCATAATTGTAGTCAAAAGTGTTGTTGATCGACAGCGTTGCACTGTCGAGATAACACCGATAATCCGGATCCTGGTCACTACCATATTGCTCGTAAGCCTTGACAAAAAGGTCAACGATGTCCATCCTTCCTATAACAATAGGCTTGTCCGGGCAGTTGTCCTTTGTAAAAGCATCAAAACCAGCCACTTGCACCTGTGGCGGGGCAATGTAGATAAATTCAACCCCAAAAGAATCCTGTTTCAACAAGTTGATGGTTCGGCCGCCTTGAGCCTGAAAATCATCGTAAATTTTGGGGTTGTTGTGCTTGGTGATAGCAATGGTTACTTCCAAAGGCGGAAGATTGTCAAACTCATACAGACCGTCTTCCGTATTGATCAGCATTTCCCTTTCATAACATTTATCCTTGGTACTCACCGTAATCCGGCAGTCGGTAGGGAAAGCCGAACCCGTTGGTGCAATAATGGGCAATTTGCAATGCCCTCCTGCGACCTGACCCGTAATCCTTCGTTTGGTCAAATCGTTGAAAAGTATGCCTGCAATGGGCGCATTCACATTGAAAACATTCCTGCTTGCTGGCGAAAACGTATGATCCTCCAATTTCGGGCTCAGTACCGCCGTGGTTCCAGGATCCAGTTCTACAATGAATTTTCCGGTTGAGTCCGTAAATACGGGCGGATAATAGGAGGCCCCGTTGACCAGAATTTCCACGTTTTGGGCAAAACAGTCGGTGTCTTTAAAGCGCACAAAACCGGAAACCGGAATGCTGGAGCGGTCTGTAAAATCCACCTGGTCTACCGAGGTCACACTCGGGTTGAGGGTCACCTGCCGGGTACCTGGGGTAAAGATGTGTGGTTCCGTTGTTTGATTGGCAGCGAAAGGCGACCATTCGGCCCCTACATTTGTGCCGGGGGGTAAAAAAGCAGATCCACTGTTGTTCAAACTATTGCCAGTGCCTTCGTCGATTGCAAAATAAGCCCGAAGCCCTCTTTCCTGCATATCCCGGGTGTTTTGAAAATGGCTAAGAATGGCAGTAGGGCTCAAGGTTGTATCATACAAAGCCACCTCATCCATCAAGCCACCGAAATGATCGGTATAGGAAACACCGCTGGGGCGTGCACCCAGCACCCAGTTTTGGGTTGGATCCGACCAGTTACCCGTACTGCTAAAGGTATGCGGGCTGCCAAAAGGGATCCCGTTTTTGAAGGCGGTCACGGTGCGGTTACTTCCACTACTGTCGATGGTGAAGGCAAGGTGCTGATAGCCCATCCCAAGGTTGCCAAAATTATGCTCCTGGCCATTGAGATAAAACCATACCTCATTCAGCAGGCCGTTTTGTTTGGCCAGAAGTCGGAAGTCATTGTTCACCCATCTTTTAGAAATCAGACACTGTGTGCCGTTCGGGCCTGCACTGTTCACCCAAAGTTCGAGGGTTGCTTTGGCGGTCAGCGAAAAGTCGGGTAGTGTGGCGTAGTCCGCCTGATCCCGAACCATTTTGAGCGACCGGTGCATGAAAAAATCCTTCATGGGTTCTGCCAGGAAGGTAGTGCCCGTGCCATAGTTGGCCGATTCAATGCGGTAATAACCTTGTTGGTTGGTCTTGCCAGCCGTGTGTACATTCGGACGTTCGGCATCGAAGTTGGCGCCACAGAAATACAACTTGAGGCGTTTCATTATGTCGTAGGACTTAACCCCCAGTTCTTCGTCCATTTTCCAGTAATGGGTCAAATCAGGTGTAAGCGAGGAGGCAGTGCCTTCCATCACTTCCCGAAAATCAAGCTCATTCAACTGCTTGTGGTAGATGCGAAGTTCGTCCAACCTGCCAGCCCAGCCTCCGGTTCCGGTACGGCTCCCCAAGTTCAGTTCGGTTGCTTCTGCTACAATATTCATAGGCGCCAGGTCAGCCAGCACCCCATTGATATACAAGCGGCCCATTTCGCCATTGCCATCAAAGCTCAGGGCCACATGCTGCCATCCATTTTTGATGCTGTCGGGAAAGCTTGCGTTCAAAAAAGGCGCGCCTAAGGCTGAAGCAGCGATTTCGACACCTTCATGTCCGCTGGCGCTATTCAAGGCTCTGAAATAGAGCGGGAATGGCGCCAACTGAATCAGCCCGGCCTTGACCGTAGCGGAATCTGTTTTTATCCAGAAGGTCATGGTCCAATCTTCCCCGGGAGCGGGCATAAAAGGATTCCCACTCGAGTCGGCCTCCGCAAACGCGCCATCCATCGGGCCAAATTTGGCAGAAAACCCTTGCATAGGCATGAGGGTTACAATGGCATCCGGCACTGCCGCACCGGTCGCGGTTTGTACCCAACCGGTTACCACACCATTGGGGATCTGGAAGCCCAGTGCGGTACTGGCGGTGCCTTCTCCATAAACATTGAGGCCGCTTACGGTATAGACATAAGGGCGGCCCGCTATGACATTGAAGTCGTTATAGTTTCGAATATTAGGCCCGACAGCGGCCAAAAAAATGCCATCGCGATATATGTTAAATCCTTCTGTGGGCGAAGGCCCTACGGCATCAATTTCCCAGGACAACTGAATGCGGTCCAGCAGATCGCCCTGCGTGGCGGTTACGGATAAAGCAAAAGGAGCAAGCAGGTACCGCGAGTAAAAACCCAGGGTCGAGTTGTTCATTAAGCCATCAATGTAGCCCACGAAGGTTTGGCCTACAGCAGCAGAGGAGCGGTATTTCTGACTGGTCAATCTGGCACTACTGCCATAGTTGAAAAAAGCAGTTCCGGAGAAGCTACTGGTATCTACGACCCCGTCCGGGCCGCAGGTTTGGGCATGTGCATTCGACGGCAGCAATAAGCCGGAGCACAATACACCCAATAGGAATAGCATACGAGTATGGCGCATGATCTTGTTTTTTATGTGAAAAAAAGGGAGTCATGCGGATTATCTCACATATATTTCAATAGAGCCAACTGCAAACCGTTCATCGGCTACGTCCTGATCAATAGCCGCTCCAATAAACACCCAAAAATTGGCTCCAGGAGATTTTGCAGTCATTTCGACATCTATCCAATTATCCGCTTTATCCGCTTGGCCATAAAAATTGGCCTGGTTTCCGAAACTACCAGTACCGCCTACATTAAAATCATTATTCCCATCATTAATAAAGGAAGGTATTTCTGCCCATCCAACCCGCAAGCCAGTTCCGGACGCCGATGTTGAAAAGGCTGCCCAAGATCTGTCGCCACCGCCCCAGCCCCATGTGTCAATAATATAATATCTGAATTTTACTTTAATCTGAGTAAAGCTGCCGGCGACGGTAAATTGTTTTTTGAGCACATGATCATTGTTGGTAGGAAGTAAAACATCCCCGATAAAACTGCCCATATCAGTCGTTGGTGACGCCCCTGAACTGCTGGGATTGTTCCAACCCATTTGTTGACCTGAAAGCTTGTCATAAATCTCCCAGCCATCTGCACCACCTGAAAAGTTATCCGTATCCACCAATCTCCAGTCGCTCAGACCGTTGTAGGAGAGGCTTGCATTGTTACTTATGTTCACACCATTCGAAGTCATGACCCCTTGAACCGTCAGCGGTTGGCTGGATTGGACATTGGTAGGCGTGACGGCCAACACTTCCGTGTTATCAGCATATAGTGAAACCTTTCCATTTGCGGTAGAAAACACACCGCTGTCTTTGTCGCCGCCGTTGCCAGTAAAAGCATAGCCGTTTCTGTTGACGCCATTTGCCCCCGGAGTGCCTCCTCTGGCCAATACGCCACCATTGACCTGTATGCTGTCAGCAAATACTTTACCGCCGCTCGGGAACTTATTGGTGGTTCCGATCAAAGCCAGGGCATAGGGAGCAGAGGTGAGCAGAATTCGAGGCGTCAGTTCGGCAGACCCCACTGTTACGCCCAGATAGTACAATTTGTCAAATTTTACCGTATTAGGGTCAAATGGGTATGCTCCCGGATTAAATGGAAGTACTGTGCTATAGATGCCATTGCTGACTTCAACGCCAGATTGGGGCTCCTCCCAAATTGCGGTACCCCCGGTTTCTACCTCATAAAGTTTGAAGGTCATGGAGTAGTTTCCATCTTCAACGGCAACGCCATTGGATTTTTTTAAAATACCCTGGATACTGAGTGATGGGGTGATCTGCGCGTGGATGTGGCTGGTAAAGGAAGAAATTAGCACCAGCAAAAGCGAAAATTGTAAAGAATTTTTCATGAGTAAACAGATTTTATAAACGTTGTGTAACCGGTCCCTTGTTAAGCGGCTTGATTGGGGTATTGGTTTTGCGGCAGTTTGAGAAGGTGTAAAGGATTACTGGTTCAATCAGAAATATCCCGCTCAACCCGATCTAAAAATAGTATCAGGCCTGGGCAAGGCTCGGGCGGAATTGTCCCTGTAGCTGGATTAATTGTCCGAATGGTGTGAAATTTTGACCGAGTTCAAGGACGGAGTCCGTTTTGGAGGTGTCGACTTTTTGGGGAAGGAAATAGTTTGAAGGCAGGAACTAAAGTGTCCAATCTCCACCGCCAAGACCTGATGCAAAAGTCTTCGCCATCGCCCTGAGAGCCGTTAAACTATAGCTCAAATGCGTGCAACTATGTTGCATCACGGCAGTATTGATCTGAAAATTATTGAAATGGACCTATTGTTTCAAGACTGTCGCCATTCACTGGGCGTTTTGCCGAATTCCTCGAAAAAGGTTTTGGCGAAATACGTTGGCGCAGAAAAACCGACATTATAGGCGACCTCAGCAATGCTGAGCCGACTGTCCTGAAGCAATTCTTTGGCTTTCTGCAACCGGATTGAGCGTATGAGAATGCTGGGAGAAGCGTCTGTCAGCGCTTTTACTTTTCGAAATATCTGGCTACGGCTCATGCCCAAAGCCCGTGCGAGTTCAGGCATTTCAAAATCAGATTTGGTCATATGCGCTTCCACAATGGCGCGGATCTTCTGAAGAAAGGCGTCTTCGATTTCAAACGTCGGAAGGGTTTCAAACCCTTCCGACGTTAAAATACCTGAATAACGCTGCTGCAGCCTGCGGCGAAGCTGGATGAGGTTGTTGAGGCGCACTTTTAACTCGGCCGGATCGAAGGGTTTGGCGAGGTAATCGTCGGCTCCGCGTTTCAGGCCGGCTATCCTGGATTCGAAGTCAGCGCGGGCAGTGAGCAGGACGATCGGGATATGGCTGGTTAGTTCATCGTTTTTAAGGGTTTCGCAGAGTTCAAAACCGTCTTTTTCCGGCATCATCACATCGCTGATGATAATGTCTGGTATTCGTTCTTGGGCTTTTTTAATACCAGCCGCGCCATTTTCAGCGGAGCATACCCTGTATTCGGTTTTTACACATGCTGCAATGTAAAAACGCACATCCGGGTTGTCTTCCACGATGAGCAGCAAGGGGCGTGTATCGTCTTCATCGTCGTTGTCTGGGTCTGATGATTCACGCAGCATGGGTACCTCCCAGATAATTGGTTCAAGAGCGAATGACTCAAGCGCTGGCTGGGGCGGTGTATAGGGTAAGGAGACTTTAATGGAAGTTCCAAGGCCTACAGTGCTTTCGACAGTTACGGTACCATGCATGAATTTGACCAATTCCTGCACCAATGCCAGGCCTATTCCGGTTCCTTCTCCCTTGCTGGTAAGCGGATTGTCCACCTGATGAAAACGGTCGAAAACCCGATCCAGCTCATTTGCCGGAATACCACAGCCAGTATCCGTGATTTGAATTACGATTTGTGCGCTGCTATTTGCGATCGCACGCTCGTGGCCTTCCGCTCGTGCATCGAAAATCATGCATCGAACATGGATACTCCCTTCTTTCGGCGTGAATTTGAGGGCGTTGGAAAACAAGTTAACCAGGATGGTTTGGATTTTGCCCTGGTCAAACGCCATTTGTAGCGCAGGTACGTCGCTCTCGAAGTGTATGTGGATTTGGCGGGTTTCTGCATAGGAATGAAAAGACTCCACCTGATAGCGTAAAAAAGCCACCAGGTCGCCATTGACGTTGGAGATATCCAGATTGCCCGATTCCAGGCGCGAAAGTTCGAGCAGCTGATTCACAAGGTTCAGCACTTGCAGGCTGTTCCGACGGACCAATTCAGCAGCCTGGTTGAATTCCGGTTTTGCACTTTGGATGAAATATTTTTTCAGGTTTTCTACCATGCCTAGAATGACCGTCAGCGGGGTCCTGAATTCATGGCTTATGTTGGTAAAAAACCGTGTTTTAAAAGCATCCAATTCCTGTAAGCGCTGGGTTTCTTTCTCCGCAAGCCTGCGGCGCAACTGAAAACGGTAGGCGTAATAAGCACTTCCAGCAATCACGCATATTGCAAGGAACAAAAACCACCAACGCAAATAAAATGGAGGCAACACCTTCAGAACAAAATTAAGTTCGTTCTCCGCCCAAATCCCGTCGGCGGATTGTGCCAGGATTTTTAGTCGGTGGGTGCCAAAGGGCAAACTGGAGAGCCGTAACAAGGGTTCATTGAGTAAATTCCAGTCAGCATCCACCCCTTCAATTTTATAGGAATAGGTTACTTTTTCGGGTGAAAAGTAGTCCAGCAGGGCAAATTCCAATTGAAAATAGCGGTCAGCAGGCTGCATTGTGATGATACCGTCCACTGCCGGGAAAGTGCCATCTGTTCGGCCTGATGCGATTAAATCAGCCGTGCGGTTTTCCAGTTTTTCGGATGAAGCGGAGTAAAGTTTAAAATCAGTCAGCACAAGTTTTTTGCTCCTAGCCTGAGACTCAGTCGCCTCCTCAGCCTCGGAACGAAGCTGCGCGTTACTTTCATAAAAATCCTTTGGATGGAAGGCCGTTACGCCATTCAGTCCGCCAAAATATAGTGTTCCATCCTCCCCACGATGATGAGACGTCCGGTTAAATTCATATTGTGCAAGCCCGTCAGAAGGCAGCCAGGTCCGACGAACAACCTGGCTTTTTTTGTCAAACTGCGCAATGCCATAATCTGTGGGCAGCCACAAATGCCCAAAATCATCCTCATAAACGGCATAAACAAAACCATTGAGTAAGCCATTTTTGCGAGAAAAAAGTTGCTTTTCGCCGCCGCCCACTCCTGAAGGGGAGCGGGGATTCCAGCGAAGTAAGCCCCCGCCGGCAGTTCCGAGCCAAAAAACACCCTCTTTGTCTTCATAAAAATGATAAAAATCATCGTAAGGCAACCAACTGTCACCTTTGCCCCCGCTCCAAAACCGTTCGATGATCTGACCCTCGACGTTCATTTTGTAAAAACCTGTGCTGCTGCATACCCAGATTGTGTTCCGGTTTTTGTCGGAATCGCGCCCGATGTGGACAATGGAGGCTTTTTCAAGCTCAGGAAAAAGCCGAATATCTGGTTGCGAATATTGCCCGGTTAGTGGGTTGAGAAACACAAACCCTGTTTCCGTTCCGATCCAAA
Source organism: Saprospiraceae bacterium (assembly GCA_014379065.1). Classification (GTDB taxonomy): domain Bacteria; phylum Bacteroidota; class Bacteroidia; order Chitinophagales; family Saprospiraceae; genus M3007. The sequence continues at coordinate 3,260 of JACMMM010000009.1, read as the reverse complement.
ATTGGGATGCGTTTACGGGGAAAATGAACCAGGGCACAGGTGTTTTGAATGGAAAAATTCGCATATCCTTTCCGGTAGCCGAATCCCCCTGCGCCAAGGACATGCCCATATTAGTATAAAACGTTTGCCCGCTCCAAAGATGCCCCATCCCGTCAGAGGCCAATCCGAAGGCCGAACCCGCTTTTTGTTCAAAAAACACCCGTCCCGTGGACAACTCAATACCCCGTCGGCTAGGCTCCGGGCCCTCTGTATTGATCCACAAATTTCCACCTTGTTGCAAAATACCACGACAAGAGGTGCCGCGTGCATTGAGCGCGTTTTCATCAAAAAGAAAGCGGCGGAAGTGGTCTTTTCGTATCTCAATCTGTTCGAGGCCAAAACTTGTACTGAACCAGATGCCGCCATTTCGGTCGCGGAGGCTGTAAGTCAGGGGCCTGTTGTTGAACTTCGGAAATTGGGCGCGCAGATTGAGCAACACTTCCCCTTTTTGGTTGAATACTCCGAATTCGCTGATCCACAAGCCCTCTTTTTCCAGTCCAAAAAGTAGCCCCCACTCCTCCAGTGTAGGATGGTTATTAGGCAGTTGCAAGGCGAGCCTTTTTTTGTCTTCACCCGGTTTTATGGCCCAAATAATGGGATTGATACGCGCTTTATTCTCTTCCACGACAAAGTGCGCGCCGCCATTTTGGCTGCCGCTGTACATTAGAGAAAAATAATTTCCCGGATCTCCCTGATGCGTGCGCAATACGTTTCCGTAGGTATCGGTCTCCACCAAAATTTCCTGCGGAGAACCGTTATTGGTTAAACATAAAACGCCCCCCTGAGGGGTGAGTGCCCGTATGGATAAATAAGGCATCGAGGACAAAGCCAAATGCTTCCATCCCGTTTCTGGATGCCAACTTACCCAGCCGCCGGGGGCACGGGTTCCAAAAAAGAGGGTGCCAGGTTTTGCTGGATGTGACGCCTTGTAGGTACTGGGCAGTCGGAGGCCAAAAAGATGCAGGTTCTCGAATGGAACGGGCGGTTTTTGCTGTATATATTGATCAAATGGCGTAATTTGTCCTGAAACAGGGTTGAGTATATCTATAGAACTAATCGTCGAAAAAACGAATCCTTTGGCTGCCGAGATGAGCCATAAATTGCCATTGGCATCTTCCAGCATCCAATTGATGATATCGGTCGTAAGACCATTGTCGGCTTTGTTGAAAATTTTGAAACGAAGCCCATCGAAGCGCGCCACGCCGCCATTTGTAGCCACCCATATAAAGCCCTGCCGGTCTTCAATAATGCAGTTGACCTGCCGGTGCGGCAAACCATCCTCGATGCCAAAATGACGAGCTACGGGCAAGTAGTTTTGTGCCTGAACCTCGGCCAAACAGCAACATATAAGAAATACTAATCGGATGAATTTCAGCAATTTTCCCTTCGTTTTGAACCGTCCGCGAACATAGATGATTGTAGGCGGGGCGACCAAACTAAACCTTTGATATTTTTACGAATAGGCTATGTTAAGCGTCGAGACAAATTTGTCTCACACAACGCCACTACGGCACAACATGTTGGGGTTGAGTAAATTAGACCTTTGTGGCGTAGTGGCGTTGTGTGAAACAAATTTGCCCGGGTACTTAGTTGCTTTGAATAGTAATCAAAAGTTCACTGTCAAAAATAGCCGCAGGAGAAATGACCGTCTCGTTCATTGGAATGTTATCGCCGTACCGTTCTTTCATTTTCTTTTTCACGGCTTCATCGCTCAAGTCAAAACTGCTCAGTTTTTCAAGTTTCCCGATTTCAATGCCTGTCGCTCGTTGGTACACTTTCCAAATCAATTCAGAGCAATAGATCTTGTCGTCGCTCCACCCAAAAGTCAGGTCATAATTTTTGCCTTTGAATCCGTCGCCCACTTGTTTCATTTTTTGAAGGGCCGCAGGGGTTAACACCTGGCCTGCGTTTTTGAGTCGTTTGACGACATATTTTCCGCCTTGTCCGCGAGCGACCCATTGCTTGAGTGGCGTACGTTTGACGGTTTGAACCGCTTCAAAAACATAAAATTTGTTGCCCTCTTTGTAGATGATTCCGCAGTGAGAATATTTTGATTTTGTGGCCAATTGAATGGCTCTGCTTTGAGAGGAAAGCGAGGTCTGAAAGATCAGGTCGCCATTTTTTATTTCGACTTCGTCCGGAAGCCGGTTTGCTCCAGGCGCCAGGCTTTGTGCAAACGCTTGATCTGCAAGGAGTAGGCACAGCACAAAGGCGGCGAGTAGATGAAATTGAATTTTCATTCAGATTGAATTTTTGATTACAAATATAGAAAACAGGAAGGAGTTATCTGAAAATGTTTCACAAAAGTTTGATTATCAACATTTTAAATTTTATTTAAAAACTCAAACGGGCGAAAAGCAATATTCTGCAAGCACATTTCGCCGGGAAATATTTTTTTCACGGGCGGAATGTTATATAATTGACACGGATTTCGCCGAGAAATTTTTTTGGGTGAAACGGAAACCTGTCTTTTTATAGAAATTGTTTCAATGCTTTCCTTGTTTATGATGTGTTTCCAAATGTTCTTTCAATAAATCCTTGCCATAATCATTGCCATTGGGCGTTCGAACGACTGTATGAATATGCGTTTTGACGGGACCTGGATATGGTTTCGACTTATCATAAATGAAGACAGGCATCTGGTGGTCAAATTCTATCAATATCTTCATACAACTATTTCTATGGTTCGATCTACTCGTTCACTATGCTCGTTGACTGCCTTACATCACTAACTTTCGAATGCCATAAAAAGCTCTTTCAAACAAGCGCATGTCTACGGTAATTATCTCGGCAGTGCCAGACATCTCCGATTTACAAATGAAATTCTGATGATAACTGCTCTTCAAACCATTCGTCAATGCCACTACCATTCGATAGGTTTTTACATCCGTAGAAGGGGCCATACTCATTACTTTGCCCTCTACTGTGCCAAATTCCTGAAAGGGATAATCGTCTAATTTCAACACGACCTTTTGCCCAACGCATGCCTTTCCGATCCCTTTTACAGGAACATCTACCATGGCCACAAAATCTTGCTGCGCAGGCATGACCGCAAATAGGGTTTCGCCTGATTTTATGAATTGATTTTCCGTAAGATTCTGTAGAAAGGCCAACTTGCCATCTGCTGGCGCTGTGATCAGATATTGTTGCTGCCAGTTCCGCAAACCATTTTCGATATTTTGAACGGCCTGATTGATGTTGTCGAGCGCAAGCCGTTGCTT
>JACMMM010000008.1 GCA_014379065.1 Saprospiraceae bacterium | reverse complement strand
GGTTCACCCAGACCGGCCCGAACGCAGCAAGCCGCCCACCGAGGGTAAAGACGCATAGCCCAATCCAGCATTTGAACAGCGTCAAAACAGACCAGATCGACGCCTAAGCCCGCGAATTGAAGAATGTGATAGTGCGGATGCCATCCATTGTTAAAGGTGCTCAAGCGGCCGTGTGTGACCTCCAGCGCCCGAATTTGCCCGATGACGCCCATCTCTTTAAAGACCGTTTTTGCGCTGAAGTCCTTGAAGAAGAATTTCAGGGCCACGGCCTGCTTTGCGAGCAGATCCCGCAGGTTGTCGGCCCGTTGATGAGGAGCCGTGAGCGTGAGCATATTGACGACGCCCCCCGCCGCTTTGTGTGCTGCCATCGCCGCAATAATTTCTACCCTACGGCGTTCCGCAATCTTGGCCGAACAGACAGGGCAAGCCCAGACCGAACCGCAGGTTTGAAGCCCGGCGTATGACGTGGTTTTGTGCTCGATTGACTGCCAAACCTGGATTTCCTTCGACCCCTGGCGAAGCCTCAGGCACTTGTCCGTGCGGGATTTTGGCAAGAATTTACGCGCCACACTTTGCAAAATGAAGCGCTGAACACGCGCAAGCATCGGACTATATGCACCCTCGCCGCCTGTGACTTCGCCCGTTTCCGGGTCAGTTTTCTGGGGTACAGCGGAGGATTTCGCATTAGTACCAAGGAAGGCCCCGGCCCCAGCATCGCCCCGCTGGCGCGTGGCAGCGCTGGCACCGGTTTTTTCATGGGATAAATTGCGGGAAGGTTCGTAGGCGCAAGTGCGCGAATCTGATAAACTATGCATGTCGGTTCTCTAGCTTCTTAGGGTGAATGAACCGGCCTTGGCCTCGAACAGTTTGCACCTGTTGCGAGGCTTCTTCTTTTCCAAATCGTAATTTTTAACCCGCGGTTAAGGCTCACCACTAGCGCTTTGCATACGCTGTCCGCTGCTACGTTGAAAAAGAAAATACCGATGTAGGCATGTTGATCAAACGCAACGCATCTGTCAACATAAAATATTGTTATCGTGACAAGTCACGGAAAACCAAATATCAAAAGCGGTCTTGTGGGATGGGGCCTCTTGTCGACGTGATGCGCAGGGGTGGAAGATCGAGCCAACGGACTACCCGCTAAAACTTTGAAGCCTCATTCGCTCCCGCTCAGCCGCACTATCTCAGCCAAGAATTTTTACTTCAGAAGCAACCGCCGATTTCTGGCACATTCAAAGATTTTGCCCGTTGGGCCGCTTGTGCAATTACTTCATACCAATCAAAAATTTTGACGTTTTAAAACCAACCTGGCGAACTGCGGAGTGTGCAGCATCCATGGTTTTAAATTCGCGGGTATTGCCGGTCCTGGCATCGACCAGGGCGCCCGACCCATCAAGGGGGAGAGACGAAACAAAAGACACCGTGTAGTGACATTCGCCCATGGCATCAAAAAAATACATTTCCGCACCCTTGAGCAAACCGCGTTCGAAGTCGCTTTTTGCCTGTGCCATCGTCCAAGTTTTTGCAGTTTTCATTTTTGGCTTTCTGTATTAACGTTCAATACATTCAGTATATACTAAACAGTATTATTGTCAATACATTTTTGCCTTTTTGTTGAATTATCTTTTTATCTTTTTATTTTTTTATCCCAACTTCATATTTTTCATGATCTGTTGTCTGAAAATTTGAGCTTGTCTATGAGCATGGTCTGTCGAGCCGGCAGCAGCAATTTGCATGAAACTGCACGGTTCACACTTGACCACGTTAACCGCCAACCATTGCCCGTTGCCGACCTGGGCAACTTGCCACGATGGAGCCCTTAGACTGGCCCCACATGACTGGCATTCAGTGGACATGGGCAACGTATCTAAAAAATCGACTTTATTCATTCAAACGCTCCTTTTTAATCGAAACGAGATACACCAAAACTGCTTCCCATCCTCCGGACGCGGCAACCTGCAACAAAATCCCGCGACCCTCGACGCGCAGCACATCCCGCCATTGTTCAAGTGTGATTACTCCCAACATAGCCGCGTAGTCGTCCATCTGGACAGCAAGTTCTTCGTCGCTCGATTCTCCGATCGCATAGCGTTTTTTTAGCCCAGGCGACCAAAATAATTGACGTTTACCCTTGAACGTCTCGGCAAATTCTTTGAACAGCGCCCCGGCTTGTTTGTCTTTGGAATCGACCAGGTAAGCGCGGAGGAAATCGAACGGCGTTTCACCATGAAGCGCTTTTTTGGTGTGGCCCTTGGTCATTTCATCCTCAAGGCCCCACTTCGAAACGTACTTCGCAGCCTTCGACCCATCATCGAGTTT
>JACMMM010000121.1 GCA_014379065.1 Saprospiraceae bacterium | reverse complement strand
TGAGAAAATATCGCATGGAGGCGCGAAGGTAGGGTATGTGTTTGAAGGGTTTGCGAGGTTTGAAGGTTTTGACTTTTCAATCATTTTTGAAAACAATCTTGCCAAAACAGCATTGTAACAACCTGTAAAAACAGATGGAGAAGTGACACTTTTTAAAAAAGTGTCACTTCTTACCAAATCAAACATTCAACAGCATGGACATTCAGGAAGGCAAGCAAAAATTTATTGATTCGTGGGGCAAGATGGCGGGTGGATGGGGTATTACCCCTGCCATGGCGCAGGTACACGCGCTACTGCTTATTTCACCCGAACCGCTCAATGCCGATGAGGTGAAAGCCGAATTGGACATTTCGACTGGGAATGTAAGCATGAACCTCCGCGCACTCCTTGACTGGGGCTTGGCTTTCAAAGAAACGCCTGCTGGTGGTAGAAAGGAAGTTTACTACGCTGAAAAAGACCTTTGGAAGGTGATCCGTCAAATCATCATCAACCGCAAAAAACGTGAACTCGAACCTGTGCTGCGCGTATTGGATGAACTTGCCGCTGTGGAGGAAAATTGTCCACAGTCCGAGCACTTCTGTGCCGTAGTACGCGACATTCGCAAATTCTCACACAAAGCGAACCAAACGCTCGACACGCTCATCAAAGCAGACTCTCACTGGTTAGGAGGGGCATTTTTAAGCATGGTTCGATAAACAATTTACCAGATTCAAAGCCGAAATTGCAAAGGGCAATCCAAAGGAGCGGCAGGTTTTTTTCAAGGAGCGGCGGCTTTTGGCGGTTAAGCGGCGGATTTTTGAACTTTTTTTTTGATTTAATAAAATTTCGTGCATCCGCACTTCAAAGCACAACTTTCTCGCTTAATCTGAAGTAAAAATGCAATAACATTGCTTTTTTAATAATAATTTTTTCATTACTTTACAAATACGGTAACGAAAAATAGCCCATTTTAGGGGTGTCAAGCCAAGCTGCGCAACAGGGAATACAAAAAAGCGTTCATATTTGCAGTACGATTTAGCGGAAAAACAACCGCTCCTTTTCAAAAACATACCACTTTTTGAAAAGAACAACACAAAGTGCAGCAGATGCTTGAGACGAGAAAACTACGAGCGCTGCCCTTTGAAAAGGAAAATCAAAACAGACCCGAAAAATCATTTGCGATGAAAATAGTGTCGTTTAGAAGTAAACGCACACTTCAAAGATAAAGGCTCGAAAGAGCAAAGACAACCGAAGGCGGGGGCCCTCCGGTCCTTTCAAATGAGAAAGGGCGGAGGGCTGTTTTTTTTTGTGCCCGTCCTCCATAGATGCCCCATCTTAAACCACCTCAGCCGCAATTTTGGCGGCCATATCGCGCATTTCTTCGGGTGAAAGATTTACTTTGGCTTTACTGCTGAAAGTCATGTCTGCCATGCTATTGAACGGGAGCAGGTGTACATGCGTATGCCGTACCTCATCTCCAATGACCACGATGCACACGCGCTTGCAAGGCACTACTTTTTTCACGGCCTTGGCAATCAGTTTGGCAAAAAGCCACAGCCCAGCGTACAATTCGTCTTCCACATCAAAAATGTAGTCAATTTCCTGCTTTGTGATACAAAGCGTGTGGCCATAAGTCTGTGGGCGCACATCGAGAAAAGCGAGGTAGTTTTCTGTTTCTGCGATTTTGTGGCAAGGGATTTCGCCATTGACGATTCGGGTGAAGATGGAAGCCATAACTGGGAAATGTGATCAATATGATGAATGTGGTCAATGGGATTCCGCCTTCGCAATTGGCTATGGCGGGTAAAAATGTGGTCAATGTTACCAATGTGGTCAATGCGTGCGGGCTCAATAGTCAACGGTCAACAGCCAATAGTCAACGGCCAATAGTCAACCGTCAAAAAAATCGCTTTCCATCGCGGCTCATTTTCCGCAGAAGGGGGCTGCAACGGTAGCGGTCTTCGAGGTATTCGACATAGAGCGAGTCCAGTTTTTCTACGATATTTTGAATGCCGATCTCGTCGGCCCAAGCCAACAGGCCCTTGGGGTAATTTACCCCCTGTGTCATGGCCAATTCGATGTCTTCGCGGCTGGCCACCCGGAGGTATAGTGCGTCGGCAGCCTCATTGATGAGCATGGCAAGTATACGCGTGGCGATTTCATGGCCCAATGCTTCGTTTTTTGTAGGCTCTGGCATGACCGCCCCTTCCCGGTAATCGTAAAATCCGCGACCGCTCTTCTTGCCAAAGTAGTGCGCCTCTACAAGCCGTTTTTGCGTGAAAGAAGGTTTGTAGCGCGGATCGAAGAAAAAGTTGGAAAACACGACCTCCGTGACAGCGTAGTTTATGTCGTTGCCGATAAAATCCATCAGTTCAAAAGGCCCCATGCGAAAACCGCAGAGCTCGCGCATCGCCCAGTCAATCGTCGCTTCATCAGCGATGCCCTCATCAAAAATGCGCAAGGCTTCGCCATAGTAGGGCCTTGCTACCCGGTTGACGATAAAGCCAGGCGTATCTTTGGCTACAACAGTGGTCTTGCCCCATCCATCAATAAGTTTTTTTCCGCGTTCCACTACCGCGGGGTCTGTCTGCAGTCCAGGGATGATTTCCACAAGTCGCATGAGCGGGGCAGGGTTAAAAAAATGCACCCCGAGGATGCGTTCGGGGTGCTTTAAGGGCGCACCCATGGCAGAAATAGAAAGCGAGGAAGTGTTGCTGGCGAGGATGGTGCTCTTGTCAACAATAGCTTCCATGCTGCGAAATGCGATCTGCTTTTGTTCGATATCCTCAAGAATAGCCTCAATTACAATGGAGCAATCGCGGAACTCACTCATGTGGTCAGTGAATTTGAGGCGACTGAACATTGCATAAGAGTCTGCATCGGTCACTTTCCCTTTATCAACCAAGGTTTTGAGGGTGGCTTGCACGTTGCGGCTTGATTTTGTGAGTGCGATGATAAGGTTATCGCAAATCACCACGTTGTGCCCTGCGGCAGCGGCTACTTGCGCTATTCCACTGCCCATTGCGCCCGCCCCTAAAATGCCAATTGTGTCCATGAAATTGAGTGCTGGAATGTTGAGGTGTGTGAGTGTCAGGTGTTCGTCCAAGTTGGGGGCGCAAACTTACGAACCCTCTGTCTTTTTTTGGACATTGGATTATGGACATTGGATGTTGGATACTGGACTTTGGACTTGAACCGTGCAAAAATTCAGATTGCAAGGTATTTTGCCAAAACTCCAATGTCCATTATCCAACGTCCAGTGTCCAATGTCCAACATCCAATGTCCTACTCACATTCCTTCTTGATTTGCTGGTAAAGCCGCGTTGTTTCAGCAGAGGGCTTCGATTGGAACTCCCGCTCCATAATTTGGCACAACAGGCGGTACTGTTGCCCCACTTTGTTGCACATGCCCAACTTGCCGTAGCAAAACATCAGGCGGCGGTGGATGGCTTCCATTCGTTGGTCGCGTGTGAGGATTTCGTGACACACCGAGGTGGCGCGGTAGTATTCTCCCTTGTCGCAAAGTTGGGCACTGTACAGATCGGCCATTTGCTCGAAGAGCGCTCCGAGGTGCTGACGTTCTACTTCTACCCAATTGAGCGCATCCTCTGGGCAGTCGTCAAGGAAATTGCTTGAATAGGTCTTGATTGCTTGCTGGAAAAGTTCGTCTGGCACCGGCTGGCCATCGCGTTGGAGCAGCTGAATTTTTTGGCACAAGCCCTTGAACGTCGCTACGTCCGACAGTATCGGACCTTCGAGTTGCAGGCGGTAGCAGTTCTTGTCGAACACGATCAATTCGCGTTCCATACCCGTCTGTTGGCGGATGGCTTTGCGGATATGGTTGAGTTCCACATTAAGACTGCGGCGTGCGCTTTCGGGTTGGCTTTCCTGCTTTTCCGGCCAAAAAACGCGGGCCAAGTGATCGCGTGAAAGGGCTTTGGTGGAGTGGTAGGCCAAGTAGCAGAAAAGCATTTTTGCCTGCCAGTTAAAATCAATTTTCTTGCCATTCAGACGTATCTTCAGCAAGCCAAAATAGTTGACTTCCAAGCCATTGTAAAAGTCTTCGACCCTTTGTTCGATGACAATGTTTGGCGACTGTGGCTGCATCGGCAGAAGTGTGGCGTGCAAATCTGCCCCGACGGCCACAATGCCCGGGGTGGCTGCGGCCAGAAAGATATTGCCAGGTTTTGTGCCCTTCCTACCGCCTCTAATAGGTTTGGGCGCTGCCTGTCGGAAACCTGGCAAAAAGGCTTCGTAACAGGCCAGCACCTTGTCGCCATCTACGGGCAGTGGCAGCACCTCCTTAGCGCCAGAACGCATCAGAAACTTGGTGGTGT
>JACMMM010000120.1 GCA_014379065.1 Saprospiraceae bacterium | reverse complement strand
CCCAATTGTATCCATGAGTTTTTAAGAAAGTTCGAAATGCTTTCTGAGGTTTCCCTTGGAAAACCTTTCTGTATGACCCAGTTTTAATCCATGGTGAGTTCAACGATACGAGATATAAATAGTCCAAGTTAAAGCCGATTTTATTACCATTCATTTCGAAGTAGCTTAATGCATCTCTTCCTTCGCTTGTATTAACGAGGTGATCTGCGTCAACTAGCATTGGCTTTTGTTCTCCAAATCGAATAGTAACATCTTCCCCTTTTCTATCAGTAAGCGTTATTAGGGGTGGATAAGATTCTTTTGGTTTATACCAAATGACTGGAATTGGATCATTAATCGTTCCAGAGTGGGTTTTAATAGTTGCGAATAATTTTGAAAGTAGAGGGGTAAGTTTAATAAACAGACGATCAAGTGCTTGATGTTTAGCTCGGGAAGCTATTCCTTCTTCTTTCCCATATGTAGGAACTGCCTCAGTATTTTTCACCTTCTTAATTTCCTTAATTAGCGATATAGCATCTGCTTTTGTGGAAACTCGCTTGCTATCATTTAAAGTGTCAAAGTTTGATGCCTGCTTTTCAGCTTCTTCCTCATTGCTTTTTAATATCAGCTCATTGTTTTTCTTGTTTCCTTTGAAAAACACTTCATGTTTTTCCTTGTCGTCAGCGTAAAACTCTTTTTTCATTTTCCACCAATCCATCACTTTCCCCGCCTTATCCTTCACAAACCCCGTCACCTTCTTAAACAGCTCCTTCCCTTTCTGCACCAGCCATTTCACCACCTTCGTGATGACTTTCTCTATAGGCGCCGTCAGTTTTTGAATGATGTCTCGGACCTTGGCAGCAATGCTATCAAGATTGAGTATTTTGGCGATGAGTGTTATGACCAGCGGAATCAAACGCCCGAGCACCTCTTCAATTTTGTTGGAGACTTTGGCAACGTTGCCCGCTGCCATTTCGGCCACCGATTCGAATATCGTGGTAATAAACTCGACGATCTGCTTGCCGCGCTCGATGAGGAACATGACCAGATCGTAGGCCATCTTGATGGCTTTGACAAGGGCAGATGCCGGGTTGGTGAGGCTAAGCAGCCAGATGATGCCCTGCTTGATCACCTCAACGCTCAGGAACTTGCTGATCTGACCGACAAATAACTCTTTCAGGTTGCCCATGGCATCCTTGGCAAACTCCCAGAGCGCAATGGGGCCTTTGGAAATAAACTGCCCGATGACCTCTGCCTTTTCAACGATCTTATCCCATAATTCCACACCTGCTGGCCATGCTTTCTTAAACTTGGCTTTGATGTTGTCTATCGTGAGGCCGACGATCTGCCCGATGACGGAGAATATACCCTTGACATCCCATTCTGCAGGCATTTTCAACCCACCGCTGACGAGGTTGCCTGTGAGCCAACCGATTACGCCATTTTTAAGGTGTTCCCATATTTTAGCCCAAAACTGTTTGAAGCCGCCAGCAACCCCTTTCGCCGCAGTTTTGATAAACTTGACCGGGTGCTTCAGGATTTCCATGAGCATGTTCCCGGCGCGCTCAAAGAAGTCGAACACTGGTTTGGAGTCAATTCCGGCAATGTCGCAGGCGGCCTGAATGGCAATTTTGAGTGCCTCCACGAAATCGCCTGTCATAATCGCCCCCATGATCTGCACGGATGCTTTTAGGGCTGTCTGGAAGACAGACAGTATTTTGTCCAATACTTTTCCGAGTGCGTCGGCAAGTGCTGTCACGCCTTTTTTGAGGGCATCGGCGGCCTTGTTCACGCCGTCAATGGCAGCATCCACTGTTTTGTCAATGAAGGCATTGATCTTGTCGCGCAGGGCTGGGAAGTTGGCAAGCAACTTGTTGACCTTGTCTTTCAGCCAGGTACGGAACGAGTTGAGCTTGTCCACGATCCATTTGCGGCCCGCTTCGATGAGGGCAATGGCGGCTTTTTTGGCCGCATCTATGACGTCTTTGACAAACTTGCGGACGGCATTGAACACCTTATCTATGGCAGCCGTAATGGCTTTCACCACGCTTTTGATAGCGTTTTTGGCACGTTCCCACCAGCTTGCATTTTTGGCTTTTTCTTCCTCCTTGCGTTTGGCTTCTGCGGCCTCCTGTTCGCCTCTGGTACGCTCGTCTTCTGCCTTTTTTTCTGCGGCTTTGAGTTCCTTGTCAGCGCCCTCTTCGTCTGTTTTAATGCGGCCTTTCACATCGCTATCTATGGTGGTTTGTTCTTTGTCGGCATCGGTATGGTATTCCTTGAGCATATCCGACGACTCCTTCACTCCCTTCTTTTGTTCGTCAGCGATGGCCTCCCGATTGGATTTCACCGCATCCACCTGCTCTTTCGTGGCGGTCTTGTTCAATTCTTCCACCTGTTTTTGGTGGTCTTCAACGGATGACTTTTTCTCTGCATCGCGTTTTTCTGCGGCGCCTTGTACCTCTGTTTTTGGTGCGTTGAGTTTGGGAGTCAGATTGGCCGAAATTTTGGCGTCAGCAGCAGCACGGACGTCTTCGGGCAGGGGGGCTTGCAGGTAATCCTGTGCCGGGGCGCTCGTTTCGGTAGCAACAGCTTCGGGCTCGTTCTGGATGGCAACGGGCATTTTTTCTTCTACCAGCACTGGCTTGACGCGCTCTTGCCCGTTGTTTGTGGCGATCTCTTTTGCCGTGTTTTGTTGTGAGGAGCCAGCTTCGGTATTTGAATCTTGGCGAGAGTTTTTGCTGCGCTCGGGGTCAGCTTCGCCGGCGCGGTCGAATTTTGGACGTGCTCCGGCGCTGGTATCCACGTTGGGGTCTTTGGTTTTCATACCACCAAAGAACGACTTGAAATTGTTTTTCAACCAGTCTACAAACCCTTCCTCACCGCCCTGGCGCTTTTCTTCCTCTTCTAATTTGTTCTCGTTGTTGGGGGCCTCGCCTTTGAACTCGTGCTCTTCAGCCTTGAGCGGCTTTCCATTGGGGCCGGTAATGCCGTCACCGACTTTTGCATCGCCAGCAGGGTTGACGTTTTGGGTGCTACCTGCGAGTAGTTCCGTTGCGCCTGTGTTTTTTGCCTCCAAAGGCGGCGTTTCGGTAAGGGTTTCTTGTTGTTCGGTTGCTACGCGGGCGGTAACTGCCGTGCCAAGTCCACCATAGGAGGCGGCCATTTGGGAAGGGGCTGCGTCCATGACAGCGGTAGTCATAGCCTCGGAGTTGCCTGTAAATTCCACGGCTTTAACCTCCGCCACTACCTCGGGTGTTTCATCCGGTTTTTTCAGCGATGGGTCGGCGTCCAGGTTGAGTTCTTCGGCGGAGATTTCGGGCACCAAAGGATCCGGCTCAGTCACGACCGGTTCGTCAGAGTCATCCACTGTAAATGACTCAAAATCGGGTTGGCCTTCGGTGCTAGAAGACGCCTCGGACTCCGTTTCGGCGGAAGCCCCCGTGGAGTCGGGCACAGCCTCAGCGGGTTGATTTGGTTCAATAGCCGATTCGGCGGGTTGCTCGTCAAAAGCAGTAGGCGCAGCCGGCATTTTGTCTTCAATACCAAAAAGTGGATTGAAAAATGCGGTCCAACCACTTTCGATATTATGGGTCTGTTCTTGGATTTGGCCGCCTAAATTGTCTGTTCCAGCGGTATTCCCGTTGATCGTGGTAACGGTGACACTTTTAAGTTCTTTCAAGGAAGACACCACGGCCGGCTCGGACTTGACGACGATTCCATAGTGCGAATTTTTATCCCGGTAGGCCACGTCGCCCTCTTTGGGCGCATAAATTTTTGGGTAAGCTGCTTTTAGGGCAAAAGGGCCGCTGCCCAACTTCCATTTTGGCAACGGAACGCCCGCTGTTATGAGCGACCAGTTGACAAAAATACCACACCAACTTGGCATAGCATCTCGTTCGACAGTCATTTCCGGATCAGCCTGATTGGGCTTTTGCGCCTGCACTGTCCGTTTGAATTTGATGTCCTGCTCCAGAACAGATTTGCTTGGTATCCCTTTGCCTCCTTCGGGGATGACGTTCTCTTCGCCCAGCGATGTTTTGTAATATTCTACCAAACGCTCCCAACCTTTGCGGCTTCCATCTTCATTTTGCGCACCTGCATTTACTTTGCCTTGTTCCTGTTTAGCCAGCAAAACCGCTCTTTTCAATGCTGAATGAGCCCCGGCTTCTTTCATTTGAATTTCGGGAGTGGTCTCCTCTTTCGATTGGATGGGAGGCGTCTCTTCTTTTTCCTCTACTTGCTTGGGTTGAATCCGTTCGCTGGCACCTTGTTGTACGGTGTGGGTCAACTCATGCGCTAACAATTGTTGGCCGGAACTGGTAGCCGGATTGTATTGCCCTGAGTTGAAATAGACATCACTACCATGCGTGAACGCTTTAGCGTTGATATCGCGGCTCATGGAGGACGCCTGACCATCGGTATGCACGCGTACTTTGCTGAAATCTGCGCCAATCCCTGATTCCATTACAGAACGGGTGTTGTCGGGGAGCGGAGACCCAGAACCCTTGCTGGTGTTGAGTTGTTGGGTAAATGAGGCGGAAGGTGTAGACGATGTGCCGTTCGACTTGGCTTGTACCTCTTCTTCTTTGTTGTTGATAGGCTGCTGGACGATTGCGATAGGCGCTGAACCTTTTATCGCTGGGGCCGCTGCCGGTGCAATTGCCGGCTTTTTAGCAGCCGCCACTTCTATCATTTTCTTGGGCGCATCTTGTGGTTTTTTTTCCTCCTCCGTGCTTGCTGCTTTGCGTTGTATGGGTTCTTCCTCCTCCATTTCCTTTTTTTGCACTTCCTCTTCTTGCGGTTGATCTGTCATACGTTGCACTGGCTCCTCCTCTTCTTTTTGCGGGTGTTCGGACATCCGTTGCACGGGTGTTTCTTCCTCTTTTTCGCTATCTCCCATGCGTTGTAGGGGTTCTTCTTTTTCTTCCGGCCCGGCCATTTCACGCTGCACGCGTGAGATAGTCGGTGGGGCTGCCTGGATGCTTCCCACCGCATTTCCAGGTTTATTCACCACCTTTTCCGCCACTGCATCTGCTTCCACCTCATATTTGTCACCAGGCTCATTCACGGTCAATTTCGCTTGAAAAAAAGGCGCAGCACCACTGCCGCCGAAGAAGTTGCCCTTCGTGGTCGAGGTTTTGTTGGCCTGATTTTCAGGTTGTTTGACAGTGGTTTGCATATCAGCAAAAAGTTGTCTTTCTACATAGGTTGAAAAATTAAAACCTCTTTCACCACTCCACCTGCAACATCTTCTCCATCCACGGCAATCTAATCACTGAATAACTCCATGGTATTTTCTCCAACAAAAGGTCTTGACCCAACCGCTCTACGCGCAACAGCCATGATTGCCGGCTCGCTTCCCACGACAGCAGCCCTGTTCTGTGCAGAAAACCCGCACGCAATCCATCTGGGCTGGTGCTTTTTAGCACTGACCAATTCCGGATAACAGCTTCCAGTAGTTTGTTAGCCTCGTTTTTCTCTTCGTCGCTCAAATCCATTTCTTGAGGTACGGGGGTTTCCATATCCATGCCGCAAAGGATTTTGGGCAGTAAAAGCAAGGGTTCTTCGGGGTGCTCTTGCCCAGTGGCGAGGTAATGGAGGAGATGAACGGCGCGATAATGGTGATCGGTTGATTGGTTGATTGGTGATTGGTGATCAAACTTCCCGAAAGTTCCAAGCTTTCGGGAAGTTGGTTGTCGGTTAAAAGTTCGATTCCCAGTTTTTTTAAAAACGGCGGCAGGTATACCGCCAATAATGCCAACCCCGCATTGTCTACCGAAATCCCTATCGGATCGGTTTTAGGCTGGGTAGTCTTTGGGCGGTCCAGTTTGTTATGGGTGGCGGGTGTTGGAGCTGCAATTTGCAGTTCTGAATCGGAATGGGTGTTTGCCGTGGGTGACTTTGAAGCGGCTGGATTTTTCTCAAAAAACAGTTGCGCGAGCAAAGCAGGTGTGGGCGGGGTGCTTTTCAAGACCGATATTTCAGCATTGAAGAGGTGCCTGGCCAGCAGTTGAAATGCTTTTGCGCTCATTTTCTGCCCCGTTTGGCTTTGGCGGATTTGGATGGCATGCTGCACCCAGCCCTCAGAAATACCGAGCGCAGATTCCACGACTTTTTCAGATAATACTATGCCGAACTGCCAGGCTAAGCGCTGTAAGGCCCCTGAATTTTCTTTCAAAATGCGGTGCAATGCTTGTGTTTGGAATGTCGCCCCGCTTGCCATCGCTCTAAGCACTGCTTCCTCCAATGCTTTCAAAGTCAAGTGTTTAGCATGCCAAGGCAAGATTCCCGTCTCCAAAAAATAAAGAAATATGGCCAACGTATTTTCATCGACGCTGAGCGTTTCTGATGGGAATTCACCTCCTACTTTAAAAGCGGCCTCTGCTACTTGTTGACCGATTTGCGCCACACATTTTTCCACAAAATCGCGCTCCCAATTGGCCTCGGACAGCTCGCCCAAATCCAATTCCAATCGCTCGATGCGCACGATTCGGTCGGCGGGCGCGATACGGCTAAAGGCTTCATCCAAACGCGGCAGCACCTGCTCCTGAAATACCCGGCTGGCCCGACGTTGCAACGCCACGGCGCCTGCCTCGCGCGGCAGTTCTAAATCGAGTATTTGACGACGTATGCGGTGCATTTTTTCTAAAGTGACGCCCGCCTTCGCCTTCGGCTATGGCGGGTAAAGCGAATACGGTGCATTTTTTTCTAAGGTGACGCCCGCCTTCGCCTTCGGCTATGGCGGGTAAAGCGGATACGGTGCATTTTATTCCCTAGTTCACTATAATATCCTGACAGTCTTTAACCAGAAATTCCGTAAAGGCGTGGATACTTGGATCATTTGTGTCTATGACTTCGAGCAGGTGTTTTTGGCTATCGCCTTTTACATTGATGGAAAGGATATTGGAACCGCTTGCCTCGTATACCATAGAACCCGCAGCGATATAACTGGCGGGATCTCCGGCGCTTGCCGCAGCAGTTGCCCTGGACCTTGCCCTCCTGTTGCTTGGGGCCTGAACATCCATCAAGTTTCCATCGTATTTCAACTTAAATTCACCAAAAGGTGGTGGATTTTTTGTTGTAATGATTACTTCCACAGAGGTCATGTTGTCCTGGAGGCAAACATCGCTGGAAACAGCAGACACGCTGATAATATGCCTGCAATCTGGAACCCTTACTGTCAATATCCCTTCGCAGTTCGGGTTTTCAACATCTGTCACCTTGATCTCATGATCTTCGCCATCGCCTGCTATTGCCACTGTTTTGGTAGTAATGCCGTCAGGCTCATAGGTTGCGTTTTCTTCGTAGATACTGCCATCAACTTTCAGGTTGAACCCTTTTGTACCCTGGTTGATTGCTGAGATCACCACATCTATTTCTCGATAGCCTTCGATGCAAACTGGAGCGACATTGGCTTGTAAGTTGATCTTGCAAACACAGTCTGGCACGAGGACGATTATTTCGCCGCAGCAGTCCAAACTTGGGTCTTTCACCTTGATCTTATGCTTTTGGTTGTCGGCAGCCACTTGTGTCGTGATGGTGATTGCTTGACCGTTTTGATAGTCAAACATACCGTCTCTGGTGGTTGTGCCACCAATTGTTCCTTCCAGAGGGCTGTCATCAATGGTCATCAAAAACCTTCCGGTCGTCAAATTAGAAGGCACAACGGTGATATACAATTCTCTTTTGCCAGCTGCACAATTGCCAGCCATCTTGACGGCGAGGTCGAACCTACATAAAATGGGCTTTTGTGGGCAACAACGATAAGGCAGTGCAAAATCTGCTATGGCTACTGTTTGGCTTACATCGTCCAACACCATTTTCGTGGTGACAACGATGAACGTGCCGCCTTTAGGTACGCCAGCCAGGTGTTCTGCGCCCATGATATCCTCCCGGAAGGAGTTAAAAAATTCCGCCGGGCTTAGGTTCGGGTAGGGATATTTTTGAGACAAAAATCTGCATTGATTGCAGTAAATATCAACTTCAACCACCTCAAAGTCAAGGTTGTAGCGTTTTACCATAAATTGCAATGCTTCTGCTGGCGAAGCGCCTACTTTTTGATTCAATGCAATAAAAGAACGGCTGATATGCCCCTCCACGCGATAAAAATCATAAGGGTCAAGCGAATAATACAAGGGGCGAATAACCTCTGGACGATGACTGTACGAATCATCTGCATCCGAGGCGTGGTAGGAAAGGTGGTAATCCAGCTGACGCATTTTTGCACGGCGATATTCCCAGTAGAAATGCAGCGATTCCATGTTGGGGGCCAGCGGATAATAAAATGGCAGCGATTGGCGACTTAAAGCATGGATATAACCCTTGCTCGGTG
>JACMMM010000007.1 GCA_014379065.1 Saprospiraceae bacterium | reverse complement strand
GGAACATCACATTTCAACACTCCGCCATCTGCGATAATGGATGGCTGGGCAAAATCCGGCACCACCAAAGCTTGTGCCGTCGAGCTGCAGCCGTTCGTTCCTGTTACCAAAAGGGAATAAACCCCCGGTTGATCGGTGACAGGGCCGGGATCGGAAGATTGGAAACTGTTGGGCCCATCCCACAAATAAACAGCGCCGGGCGCAGGCGAAGTCCCGGTCAGCGTCCCAATGGGCGCAATGCAACTCAGGGTATCGCCTACGGCAGAAGCGCCGGGGAGCGCGGTATCTTGTAGGATGTTGATTTCCAATGTCCCCGTGCACCCGTTTGTCGCCGTTACCACGAGGTAATACTGGCCTGGGAGGTTCACCCAAGGGTCTTCTTGCGCTGCGGTAAAGTTGCCGGGGCCCGTCCAATGAAAACTCGCGATGTCAAACATGCTGCTGGCCTCAATTTGTACTTGTGCTGCCAGACAGGTTATGGTATCGGCCACTGCGTAAGCTGACGGGGCCGCAACATCGGCCGTTACAGTGCATGTGGCGCTTGCGGTACAGCCATTGTCCGTACCCAACACGATCAGCGTGTAAAGCCCTGGAGCGGTCACATTGCCCGGGTTTTGCGCCGTTGAATAAAAGTTGCCGGGCCCCGCCCAGATCCAGCTTGTATTGGGCGTCGCAGTAGAGCCATATAGGGAAATGACCGGCGTGCTGCAATTGACCTGCCCTTCGGTAGCATGGACGTCCTCTGGGGGCTCTATATCCTGAAATATCTCTACCGTGGCCGTTCTGGAACATCCGTTCGCAGCTGTGGCTGTAAATGAATATATCCCTGGTGCAATAACGGTCAAAACTGTATCGGACTCGCCCGTGTTCCATTGCCCGGTGGCGTTCAAGGAAACGCTTGCCGATAACAGGACGACAGTATCTGAACAATTGAGGGTCCCCGTCCCGCTGATGCTAACCTGCGGCAAGGAAGTGTTCTCGCTAACTGTAGCAGTAACCGCCGTTTCGCACCCGTTCGGCGCCAGCGCTGAAAGGGTGTAAACCCCGGGTACTGAAGTGCTGGGGTTTTGCAGCGTGGAAGCAAAATTGCCGGGCCCGGCCCAAGACCAGAAAACACCCGGCGTAAGGCTTTGTCCGGCGAGCGCGGCCAACCCGCCAAAACAGTCCAGGGTGTCGCCGCTGGCGCTCAGGTCGGGCGCAACTGTATCTTGGGCAATATAAACGGTTGACGACTGTGTGCAACCGTTTGAACCCGTGGCGGTTAGGCTGTAGTCGCCCGGCACATGAACATTGATTTCAGACGTATCGAGGCTCGAACCGCCCGGAAAAACCCACTGCCATTGGACCTGCCCGTTGGAACTTCCTGTCAGCAAAAGGGTCAGCAACGAACAAGTTAGGGTGTCAATGCCCGCTACATTTATGAGCGGCGGGATTAGATCGGTTTGAACGGTTGCAGTGACACTTGCTGTACAGCCATTGGCAGGGTTTGTGACCACCAAAGCATATGCGCCAGCGGTACCGGCAACAGCAACCTGATCCGTGGAAACGAAGTTTCCGGGCCCAGTCCATTGCCAGACAAGGCCGTTTACAGGAGAAATTCCTTGTAATAGCGCCGTCGTATCGGCACAGGTAATCATGCCTGCTATGGCCGTCACCGGAGGGCTAACCGTATCCTGTTCAATGTTGAGTGTTGTCAGTGCCGTACAGCCATTGGCAGGATCGGTAACGGTCAAGCTGTACAGGCCGGGATTGCCTATAGAAACATCTTCCTGCGCAGCGCTGAAGTTGAGGGGCCCCGACCAGTTAAATCCCGCGCCTGGCGTAGCAGAGCCACCGTTCAGGAGCACTGTACTGTTTGCACAGGTCAACGTGTCCCCATTGGCGTAAATATCGGGAACAGCCACATCGGCGGTTACCGTTACAGCGGCCGTGGCGGTACAGCCGTTCGCGCCAAGCACGGTTGCCAAATAGGTTCCGGGCAAGGAAACAGAATCTGTTGCCAGACCGGACTGGAACCCTCCCGGCCCGCTCCACGAGACTTGCAGCCCGGGCAAACTGGAACTGCAATGGATGGTCGTTTTTGTAACCGAACAACTGAGCGTTCCGCTGCTCACAGCAATATCCGGGACAGCCAAATCGGCGACAACAGTGGTGGCCGCAACAGCCGTGCAACCATTGGCCCCTGTAGCAATTACCTGATAACCACCGACTAAATCAACTGAAGGGTTGGGAACAACAGCCGTAAACCCGCTTGGCCCGGACCATGCAAAAGTGGCCATGCCGGCTTGAACACTGGCAAGTATAACCCCTGTTGGTTGAGAACAACTTAGAGTATCGCCTGCCACAGAAACAACGGGCGGCATCAGGTTTTCGCTTACGGTTATCGAGGCGATGTTGGCGCACCCGCTCGAATCTTTTACCGTAACGGTATAGATGCCCGCATTATCTACCTGTGGTTGTTGAAGCTGCGAAACAAACCCGTCAGGGCCTGTCCATGCAAAAGTGACGGCATTCGCTGAATGGGCATTTAGGGAAACAACAGGGTGCTGACAATCAATTTGTTCGGAAATATCAATAGCTAGATCCGGTGGCACAAAGTTGATGGGCACATTGATGGATGCACTGTTGGTACAACTGTTTTCCAGGTTGGTAACGGTGACACTGTACAGCCCGGCCAGCACCACAAAAGTATCGGCGACCGTTGCTGAAAATCCCCCCGGGCCAGTCCATAAGTAAGCAGCCGATATACTGTCGGTTGTCACCTGGATAAGTGCGGGGTTCGCTTTGCAACCTAAGGTATCTGCACTTAAGCTGATGGAGGGCGCAAGCGTATCTCCTGCTATCGCCACACTATCAATCAGGGTACAATTAAAATTACCCTGATTGCTGGTAACCATAAGATAATATATGCCCGGCTTGGTAACTGCCAGTGTGTCCTCCGTTCCTAATATCAGCCCAGAGGCATCTGTCCATGTTTTAATGCCATTTGGCTGTGTTGAAGAATTCAATGTAACGATGGGGGCATTGCAGCTTAAAGTGTCCGCTTGGGTTATATCAGCTTGCAGACCAATCGTTGCTATACTGAATATTATATTTGAATCACATCCTAACGAGGAAGTCATTTTAACATTATAATTGCCTGGAGCACAAAAGGATGTTCCTCCTACCATTATACATTTACCGGGACACAAATATTGGGTTTGGAGATTTGTAAATATAATGGGAGGAATCGTCACAGATATGTTTACCAATGAATCACATCCATTTTTGGTGACAAGTTTCTGCTGATAATCCTTTGTTCCGGCAGTTGGGCTAATGTAACCACCCCAAGGGAGTACGTAGGTAGCAGCATCTTCCGGGCAAACTAAGACAGGTTCGAAGATCGTTTCCAGAAATTCTTCGGCGGTTACGGATATACATCTGAAAATACCTTGGCGGCAGACGCTGAGTGAGCGTACACAAATTTCGCTTGACCCTAATGTAGGCCCCAAGGTGATTTCGGCACAGTTCCCTCCGGGCGCAGGAAGAAAAACAGTTGGACCAGGGATGCCGTTTACCAGTACGTCTGAAGGTACATTCCACTCATAATTATCGGCTCCACTAACGGGTTCAATGCAATAATTGTAAATGCCATTTGTACACACATCAGATCTTCCCCGAAGCGGGCCAACACTATTGACGTCTGGCTCCACTACTGCTGATAATGGCTCAATGGTAAGTTCAACATCACAAACGGCACCATCGCATCCGTCTATTACCATGTAATAGGTGTTTCCAATGATCAGCCCGTTTAAGGTGACAGAAACCGGTTCCTCGTCACAACCATAATCAAAATCTATGCATGGGGTATTGCAGGTTTGATATACAGCCATCTGAATACCACCGGGCCTATCGCAATTGGTGGGAGCTGCAGTGAAAGTTACGGTTGATTCCAGTGCCCTAAAAGCAAGCCACATATTGTTGTGCGACCATAGGCAATCACTAAAAGGCACATCAAGGGTAAAGGATCCGTTATGAATGTTGAATGGATTTTGAATATCACAAGGAATACAAGCCGATGCACAATCGTCCACGAATACGGTGCCTTCTGGGCATGTGGATAAATTCTGCGCTATTGCCGAGATTACGAAGCAACTGGCAATAAGGAGTGAGGTAATTTTTTTCATTTCAGGTTTACTTTATTAGTAGCTGATGTTAGGCAGTGTCAATAGCCTACGCTGCAGATTTGTGCAGTAAATATAGAGCACTTTTGTAAATCAATCCTGCCGGATCTTGCCGCCGCGCTCTACCCTAAACCCAAACGTGTGGATAATGCAATACTTTTCAATAATTGTGTAACAATTTAAAGCATCTATGAGCCCACCTTTGCAGCCAAATCATTCATTCACTAAAAAATAAAATAGTTATGACTGCAACTGCAACAGAAAACAAAACAATCTCCATAAAAAGGACATTCAACTTTCCTCTTAATACAGTGTGGAAAGCATGGACAGAACCAGAAAGTTTTAAGAAATGGTGGGGGCCAAAAGAATATACTTGCCCCAGCTGTACCATTGACTTTAAAGTAGGGGGCAAATTTTTAAATTCTATGAAGGGAGCAGATGGGAAAGAGATTTGGGCAACAGGTACCTACAAAGAAATTATACCATTAAAAAAAATAGTTTACACCGACAGCTTTGCCGATAGTGACGGCAACATAGTTCCTGCTGCTTATTACAATATGCCGGGCGAATGGGATATGGCACTTTTGGTGACATTGGAATTTGAAGAAGTGAATGGAAAGACAAATATGAAGCTGCAACATGCCGGGTTGCCTGCTGAAATATCAGATGATTGTATCAAAGGATGGCAATCATCCTTTGATAAATTAGAAAGCAAGTTTCAATAATTTAAAATCAGTATTATGAAAAATGAATTTTGGTTAAACTTACCTGTAAAAGACCTCAAAAGATCTAAAGATTTTTTTACACAACTTGGATTTTCATATAAAAATGACTCTGATACCATGTTGAGTCTACTTGCCGGCAAACAAGATGTTGTAATAAACCTTTTTAAAGAAAATGAATTCAAAGGATTTAGTGGCAATGAAATTTCTGACACAAAGAATGCTACAGAAGTATTATTTAATATTGGTGCAGAAAACAAAGAAGAAGTAAATGAATTTGCCCAAAAGGTAAAAAAAGCAGGCGGTAAAGTTTATAGAGAACCGGAGGAGAAAGATGGCTGGATGTATGGTTGCGGTTTTACGGATTTAGATGGACATCGGTGGAGCATGTTATACATGGACATGAGCAAAATGCCGAAAGCGTAAAATAACAAATTGACATAGCAATTCATAACAAATAAAAAAAGCCCGGAATCACATTTCGGGCTTTTTCTATTTTATGCTCTGCTCAGCCCTCGTTTTCTTTGCATCCCTTGGGGCAAAAAACAATCTTGCCGTATCTTGCCCCCCGCTCTCTAACCTAAATTCATCTTATGCTCTCGGATATCGAAATTGCACAGCTAGCAACCCCAAAACGCATCATTCCCCTCGCCGCCGAAAAACTCGGCATTCCCGACGAAGTCCTCGAACCTTACGGGCACTTCAAAGCCAAAGTTGATCTGGCGTATTTGGACAATCTGCCTGCCAATCCAAACAGCAAACTCATCCTTGTCACGGCCATCAGCCCCACGCCCGCAGGCGAAGGGAAAACGACCACCAGCGTCGGACTCGGCGACGGACTCAGCCGCATCGGCAAAAAAACGATTATTTGCTTGCGCGAACCCAGCCTCGGCCCGGTATTCGGCATGAAAGGCGGCGCAGCGGGCGGCGGCTACGCCCAGGTAGTTCCCATGGAGGACATCAACCTGCATTTCACGGGCGATTTTAGCGCTATTGCCTTGGCCAACAATCTCTTGGCCGCCCTGCTGGACAACCATATCCATCAGGGAAACACACTCGGCATTGACGTGCGCCGTGTCACCTGGAAAAGGGTAGTGGACATGAACGACCGGGCCTTGCGCGACATCGTGGTTAGCTTGGGAGGCATCTCCAACGGCTACCCACGCGCAGACGGATTTGATATTGTGGTGGCTTCTGAAGTGATGGCGATATTTTGCCTGGCAACTTCCCTGCACGACTTGAAAGAACGACTTGGCAACATCGTGGTCGGTTACACCTACGAACGAAGCCCCGTACGCGCTCGCGACTTGAATGCCCACGGCGCCATGGCCGTTTTGTTGAAAGATGCCATCAAGCCCAATCTGGTGCAAACATTGGAACATACGCCAGCCTTCATCCACGGCGGACCTTTTGCCAATATTGCGCATGGCTGCAATTCCGTCACTGCCACCAAGAGCGCCCTTAAACTGGCGGATTACGTGGTGACAGAAGCTGGCTTCGGGGCAGACCTCGGAGCAGAAAAATTTATTGATATCAAATGCCGGAAATCGGGTCTGCGCCCCAGTGCTGTTGTTTTGGTCGCTACGTTGCGGGCATTGAAATATCACGGCGGCGTTGACTTGAAAGAACTCAACCAAGAAAACCTGGAGGCACTTGAAAAAGGCTTTGCCAATCTGGAGCGCCACGTGCGCAATATTCGCGAGCATTATGGACTGCCCTGTGTGGTAGGGATCAACCATTTCACCTACGACACCGAAGCGGAAATCAATCTATTGAAGCACAAGCTCGCCCCTTATGGCGTACCAGTCGTCGTTTCCAAGCACTGGGCCGAGGGTGGCAAAGGCGCTGAAGAGCTTGCCAAAGTGGTAGTCGAAATCACTGAAACCGAGCATTCAGACTTTCACTTTTTGTACGAAGACGAGCAGCCTTTGTGGGACAAGATGAAAACCATCGCCACCAAAATCTATGGCGCCAGCGATATTACCGCCGACACCGATGTGCGCAACAAAATCAAAAAATTACAGGAAGAATACGGGCATTACCCCGTGTGTGTTGCCAAAACACAGTACTCCTTCTCCACCGATCCCAAATTGCGCGGAGCACCGTCTGGTCATGTGGTCAATATTCGCGAAGTGCGCTTGGCTGCCGGTGCCGAGTTTGTCGTGATGGTTTGCGGCGACATCATGACCATGCCTGGCCTGCCAAAAGTGCCCTCGGCAGAGAAGATTGATATTGATGAAAATGGAAAAGTTGTAGGACTGTTTTAAATATCCAAGGGAATATCCAATATCCAACAAGGAATTTCCAATTTCCAAGTAGTTGTTATGCTTAACTACTCGCAGTGACCTAATTACTTTGATCTACAACTAATTCCAAGCGCGAAGCCTACTTGGACATTGGAAATTCCTTGTTGGATATTGGATATTCCCTTGGACATTGGAAATTCCTTGTTGGATATTG
>JACMMM010000119.1 GCA_014379065.1 Saprospiraceae bacterium | reverse complement strand
TGGTGGCCCAAACTATTACACGTTTGGCGAAAACATCCGGTATGAAATCCACATTGACAACGACGCCTCCGTGCCTGGCGATGAAATCGTGTACCGTTTTACGTTCACACGGGTGAACCAAGACCCCACCACGTTTTTCAACATCCGCCTAGGCGCGCAAAACCTGAAAACGACTTACACGCTGGAGCGCAGTGTAAATGGTGGCGCAACTTTCACATCCATCGTTACCAACGGCATAGTGCCGCCACCGAACATCGGCCCGCGCTCCATTGAATCCACCGCAGGATTGAATACGACGTATGAAGCCCTTATCACTGCCTCGATTATGACAGCAACCACGGGCGAAAAAGTCTTTTGCGGACCCGCTGATGATCCCTTCTTTGTAGATTTAGGAGGTGTTTTTGACCTTGGCGACTTGCCACGGCAAAACGGCCAGCCCCGTGACGGACTTGGCTTTTTCAACGTGCATTCCATCGCTATTCAAGTGCCCATCTCCACGCTGCGCAAAGCAAGTGCTCCTGGCACTCCAACCAATATTTTGGATGGCGACTACACCATCGGCGTATGGGCTTCGGCCAGCCGCCTGGCAACGCGTACGCTTCAGCCCAACGGCGCTGAGCCAAACGACGCTGGCGCATGGATCCAAGTTTCCAGAATTGGAATGCCCCTCACCAACGAGGTGGTAATACCCATTGGCAACAAAGATTATTGGAACCGCATCACGCCTTATGATGAATTGGCCGATGTTACCTTGGACAATTATTTCTACAATCCTGAACTGGCATTGTACATGGACGATTCGCAGTTTGGCGGCGCTGTACCGGCCTTTTCGGCTTTGCGCGTCCAGACCAGTTCCTTGCAGAGCTTTGATTTTCGGAATGGGAAAGATGGCTTGTGGCCCTTGAAAGGCAATCCTGCATTGGTAGGCACAGCGTTCGACCCCGGTACATTCGGTGGCTTGCTGCTTCCGGGTCCAGGGAAACCTCGCTCGGTAGACCTTTGGCCTATATTCCACACAGGTGTGCCAAACCTGCCGCCTTACCAACTTGCTACTGGCAAAACCGGAGGCCCCTTGTCGCCTGGCAAACCTTTCATCAACAACTTTTTACCAAACGGTGGTGATATGCTCCGGCTCAATATGGCAGTGCCCGCCACGAGCCGTACGGATCCAAAGTTCAGCCCACTCGGTATCGTGAATGCAGCCGTATTGGGACTGACGGATCCGGCTTACGCGAACACGAACATTCAAGCCATCCCGAACATGGACGGATTCCCGAATGGCCGACGCCTCGAAGATGACGTGACCCTTATTGAGTTGCAAGCAGTAGCAGGCGTGGCCTTAGCCGCCATCGGACTTTGGTACGACGACTACACGGCTGGCGGTGCCAATCCGGTAACTACCGACCTGGTGGGCGTTTTGTCTTACCGCACCGGAGTCAACAACAACGACAAGCATTTCAAAACAAGCTTCCCTTATGTGGCTACTCCTTGGAGAGGCACTGAAGTTGGGCAATAACTTTCATTCAAAAAATTTCATTCAATGAATCGTTCTATAAATAAATTCCTGTTGGCGGCTTCCGTCTGGATGCTCGTCATCACGGCCAGCATGGCTTCCAGCCACCGCGAAGCGCCGCTCATCGCGGATGATCCGCTCGCTGACAACGTGGATCTCTACGCTTTTCGCAGCCCGGACAATCCCAACTTCATCACTATTATCGCCACGTATATCCCTTTGCAACTTCCACAAGGCGGACCTAACTACAATTTTTTCGGGGAAAATGTGCGCTACGAAATCCATGTGGACAACGATGCCAGCATTGCAGGCGACGAGATTACCTATCGTTTTACGTTCACGTATGTGAACGAAGACCCGACCACTTTTTTCAACATTCGCTTGGGCAAACAAAACCTGAAGACGACTTATAAGCTTGAGCGCAGCATAGATGGCGGGGTGTCATTTCAAACCATCGTACAAGCCGGCGTAGTGCCGCCGCCCAATATCGGCCCACGCTCCATCGAGTCGGCTGCTGGTCTCAACACAACCTATGCCACTTTGATGACCAATGCTATAACCACGGCCACCAGCGGTGAAAAGGTTTTCTGCGGCACTTCCGACGATCCATTTTTCGTGGATCTCGGCGGCATTTTTGATCTGGGTGATGCTCCGCGCCAAAATGGTGGCAAACCCAGCGACGGGCTTGCCTGTCTGAACGTAAGCACCATCGCGCTACAAGTGAATATCCAGACCCTGTTGAAAGCGGGAGTATCGCCTGCGCCTACTTCCATTTTGCAAAGTGATTTTGTGATCGGTGTATGGGCTTCGGCCAGCCGCCCGCAGATTCGTACGCTTTCGGCTACGGGCGATCCGACTTATAGCGGCACTTGGACACAAGTATCCCGTCTGGGTATGCCTTTGACCAACGAAGCCGTCATTCCAATCGGTCAAAAGGATTACTGGAATGCTTTGACGCCTTATCAGGAGATCGGCGAAACTACTTTGGACGAGTTTTTCTACAACCCTGAGCTGGCCTTGTACATGGACGACTCACAGTTCGGTGGTGCTGTGCCTGCGTTTGGGCCACTGCGCATTCAGCGGAATTCTTTGCAGAGTTTCGACTTTGGTAATGGAAAAGACGGGCTGTTCTCCTTGAAAGGTAGCCCTGCTGTCGCAGGCACCGCCTTAGATTTGTATGCCGATCTGTTGTTGCCTGCTGCGGGCAAGCCTCGTTCGGTGGATCTGTGGCCAATATTCCACACGGGTGTGCCTAATTTTCCGCCGTACCAACTTGCTACGGGCAAAGGGGGCAACCCGCTCGCGGCAGGTAAACCGTTTATCAACAACTTCCTGCCCAATGGCGGCGATATGCTGCGGCTCAACATGGCCGTGCCTGTGACCGACCGCAACGATCCCAGGTTCAGCTCGCTCGGGCTTATTCAGGCTGCCGTGCTGGGCCTGACGGATCCGGCTTTTGCCAACACGAACATCCAGTTCATCCCAAATATGGACGGCTTCCCAAATGGTCGCCGTTTGGAGGACGACGTGACGCGCATCGAATTGCAAGCGGTGGGAGGTGTCGTGCTGGCCGCCATAGGTCTGTGGTATGATGATTACACGGCTGGCGGGCCTAACCCGGTCACGAACGACTTGGTGGGCGTATTGGGCTATACCACCGGGGTGGAAGCAAACGACAAAGCCTTCAGCCCAACTTTCCCGTATGTAGCCGAACCGCATCGCGGGACGAGCGCCTGCGGCGGGCCTGTATTTGTGGGCATCAACGACATATTCCAAGGCGTGTTGGGCCTGAGCACCAAACCAGTGCTGATGAAAAACTATCCCAACCCATTCCTGGAGCAAACTACCTTCCAATTCAAGGTGAATCAGGCGACTAAAGCGACTTTGCGCGTTTACGACGCACAAGGAAGTTACGTCGCAACAGCATTTACCGGAGATTTGTCGGAGGGCGATTTCGCGCATACTTGGAATACAGCAAGCTTGCCAGCAGGCCTGTACATTGCTAATCTGTACGATTCCAAGGGAAATCTTTTGCAATCGGGCAAATTGATAAAATCAGAATAGAGGAGTTGCCACGAATTACACTAATTTACACTAATCGAAATATGCATTAGTGTAAATTAGTGTAATTCGTGGCTTACAACAACAAATTCCCATAAAAAAGATTCTTGCCAACAGTAGGGAGGAGGGCTCACATTAATAATCCACCACAGTACCTACTGGATTTGTCGTTTTCTTGTGGGCCAACACCAACTGATCAATGCGCTGCAACACCACTTCCTGCCCCTCGTAGCGTGCATAAAGTGTAACGGGGAAACTTTTCTGTTGCGAAAAAATACACTCCACAACCCCATTCACAAAGGGGCGTCGCGGTTTTCCGTCGCCCAAATCCAGTTCGTAGCTTGGCCCCGTAGTAGACTCGATCAGGAAAAACTTGAAAGGTTGCCCAGCCTCTGGGAGCCTGTCAGTATCAAGCAATTTGCCGGTTATTTTTTGGAAGGGTGCCGCCGTCTGGGCATCCGTGCTGATCTGCTGGTTTTCAGCTTGCACGAGGGCTTTGTTGTCTGAATCCGAGGGGCCTTTTTGTGCGAATTGCAGCACGGCCAAGCCCGCCAGGCCAAATACGGCCACGACGACAAGCAGGATAGTTTCGCGGTTTAAACCTTTCATAGCATGTTATAAAGACGAAAAAGTTCTGCAAAGATACGACCCATTTGTCGGGCATCTTACTTTTGCACCATGAAAGCGCCTCTCACGATTATTGTCTCCTGCTTGTTAGCACTTGTGTTGCTTTCCTTTGCGTATCGCCCGGTTCTGACAGCGGAGCAACTCGGTGAACGACTTTTTTCCGACCCCATCCTCTCGCTCGACAGCACCGTCAGTTGCGCTAGTTGCCACATTCCACAATTTGCTTTTTGCGATACAGCCCTTTTTAGTAAAGGAGTAGGCGGACGTTTGGGACGGCGCAATTCGCCCAGCATTATGAATATGAGTGCTCGGCCGTTTTTTTTCTACGACGGAAGAGCGGCTACTTTGGAGCAACAAGTGCTGATGCCTATTCAAGACACCGTCGAAATGCACGCCAACCTCGCGCTTGTGACGGAGCGGCTGCGTCGCCACAAGGAATACGATGCAGCATTCCGTCAACTCTTTGGCCAAGCAGCGGATGCTGATAAATTGGCCAGCGTTTTGGCGGCGTTTGTCCGAACGCTGGAAACGCCCAGCACGCCTTTCGACCGATGGATACAGGAAAAACCCAACCCGATGGGCGCAGCAGCGGTGCGGGGTCGCGAGGTGTTTATGAAAAAGGGTAAATGCTTTGATTGCCATTTTTCGCCCGACTTTACAGGGGATGAATTCCGCAATGTAGGGCTGTACACTGGTCGCCAAAACCTGGCTGACCGAGGTCGATTCGACATTACACACGACAGTACAGATCTTGGCAAATTCAAAGTCCCCGGACTGCGAAATGTGGCGCTTACCGCGCCCTACATGCACAATGGTATGTTCAAAACCCTTGAAGAGGTCATTGAATTTTACGACGTGCCCAACCAAACCGTGCCGGGCGGTTTTAACCGAGACACCTTGCTAAACACCCCGCTCAATCTTTCCAGGGAGGAAAAGGCCGACTTGAAGACTTTTTTGGAAGCCTTAACGGACGATCGTTTTAAGCAGTAGTCGCCCAGGCGACATTCCGTGCAGCAAATAAATCCTTTCCTTCCAAATGATGTTTAAGGGTTGCCACAAATTTATCCGTACAATTCGTCGCAGTTAAAATTCTCAATATGGAAAACAACACTCAAAACTGGAACACCCTTACACCCGAAGAAGAGTACGTCATTGCCCAAAAAGGCACGGAACGGGCATTCACGGGCGAATACAACCACCACAAAGCCAAAGGCCACTTCATCTGTCGGAGGTGCAACGCGCCCTTGTACAACTCCTCAGACAAGTTCGACAGTGGCTGTGGCTGGCCTTCATTCGACGACGAGATACCGGGCGCCATCATCCGCCACACCGACATTTCTTTCGGAATGAAACGAGTGGAAATCGTGTGCGCCAATTGTGGAGGCCACCTCGGCCATGTGTTTGAAGGGGAACGCATAACGGAAAAAAACACCCGGCACTGCGTGAACTCGCTTTCAATTCGGTTTGTGGCGGAGTAGGGCGAAATTCATTTCGCTTATCGTTTCGCCTATAAAAAAAGGCAAGAGCTATCCTGATGATTCGGG
>JACMMM010000118.1 GCA_014379065.1 Saprospiraceae bacterium | reverse complement strand
CACGACCTGAACAACGCCGTCCTCAAAATTCGGCGCCTGCTGGCGAAAAGCCAAGCAAGCAAGACATCGCCAATGAAATGCGCCGTCGTTTTTACTCCATTTTGGAAGTATCGAGCAACGAAAAACAGGATTTAAAGCGTAAGCCAAAGCCCCGTTTTGTTTAGCGTGCTCCGGAAGTGAAATAAGAAAAGCCAGGTGGTAATTTTCGTGGTGGAAATGGCGGTGGCAGAAGCGGAGGTCGTGGTCGTGGCAGATAGGATTCAACGAAACTGGAGTGTGTCAGAAAAATGCTCAGCACGGCAGCATTTATCAGACACACTCTAATCAGAAAGGCCGCTCCTGCTATATGCTGGAACGGCCTTTCGATTTTTGGCACATAATCCAAATTTCACCTGAAGGCAAGATACATCAATGCCATTAGCACAATGGTTGACACGGCTATGACTATGATGAACTTGCGGTTTTCAGCGCGGTCTTTTTCAGATTTGTGCTGTCTCGAAAACTTCTGTTTGATTGACATGATCTATGTGAATTTGTTGATTTGAATATTGCTGGATTTTGGACATTGGACTTTGGACATTGGACTTTGGAAATATCAAGCGCAAATCCAACGTCCAATGTCCAACATCCAAAGTCCTCAAGTAAGTCCCTTTTCCCGGAAAACCCGATTGAGCCATTTAAGCATAAAAAAGAGGGCGAATGCCGATAACGAAAGCAGCACAAAATTAACCCAAAAGAAGTTAGATTTATCTTCATAGCGGTCCCATAAAGTAGCCAAAACACCGCTCATTTTGTTGCCCAGAGAAGTGGCCAGTTGCCAACCGCCCATCATGAGGCCAGTGATATGACGCGGCGCCATTTTCGACACCATGGAAAGGCCCATTGGACTGAGGAAGAGCTCGCCGACCGTGATTACACCGTATGTAGCGATTACCCACCAGGAGGAGGCTTTTTCCAGCCCATTGTGGCAGGCATACACGGCCATCACCGTGACCAAGGTGCTCAGTGCAGAAACAACCAGGCCCCTGCCTATTTTGGCGGGTGTGGTAGGCTCTTTCCCCCGTCGTCGCAAATATGCGAAAAACCAGATGACCAATGGCGTGAGCACCACTACAAAAAACGGGTTTACAGACTGGTAGATTTCCGTGGAAACCAGCGAAACATTTTGCCCTATACGAGGTCGCTCTGCCTCGGGCACATTGTTGAAATAGGGATTGAAAGTATTGATTTTCACGATTTGGCCATTGGCGTCGGTCGCTTTGCGGAATTGAGCATCGTATTGTGGATAAGACGCTGCATCCATGCTCACCACCTGCGCCATTTTGAGACTTTCGGCTGGTCCCGCAACCCAAGTGGGCATTTCGCGATCGGTGTAATACTCGGCCCAAGTGGTAAGTGCAGTACCATTTTGCTTAAAAACCGCCCAAAAAACAATCACCACCGCATAGATCGAAAGCAGCACCTTGATACGTGGCTTGTCTTCTGCGGAAGCTTGAAAATAAGTCCAGAGATAAAAAGCGATGACCGGGATACTGCCAAACAAGAACGCATCGGTGGAGTCGGTGCCGAAAATATTGCCTGGGATCATCCAGCCGGCGATACCAGTTACAATGGCCGGCAGTAGCACAGACGAGAGCATTCTGCCTACACCCATTTCACCCTCCACGGCTGCTTGTCGCACATCTGCATGGGCGTAGTGTTTTGAGCCGATGATAAAAACAATAACGCCAATGAACATCCCAATACCTGCTGCAGCAAATGCTGCGCCCCAGCCGATATTGTGCCGAAGCCATGCTGCGAAGAAGTTGCAGACAAAGGCACCGATGTTGATCCCCATGTAGAAAATATTGTAGCCAGTATCTTTTAAGACTCGATATCGGTCTTCATTGTAGAGGTTGCCAAGCAAGACGGAGATATTGGGCTTGAAAAAACCATTACCCAAAATCATGACGAAGAGCGACGCATAAAAAGTTGTTAGGCTGTTGGAAGCAGCGAGCATGAGGTAGCCGATGCCCATCAAGCAGCCGCCAAGTATGATGCTTCGTCGATAACCGAGGAGTTTGTCGGCCAAAAGCCCGCCCATGAATGGGGTGATGTACACCAGCGCGATGAAGGTGCCGAAAATATCGGAGCCTTGCGTACGCGACATGGCCAGCCCGCCATGCTCCGAATCGGTCATGTACAACAGGAAAATCCCGATCATTAGGTAGTATCCGAAACGTTCCCACAATTCGGTCAGAAAAAGGAAGGGCAAACCCGCTGGATGATTTTTGAACATATCTGTGATTTTGGATAATGGACTTTGGATGTTGGACTTTGGACAATGGACGTTGGACTTTGGGATTTGGAATTTTCTATGGTATTCAGTCCAAAGCCCAAGGTTCAAAACGGTAGCGCAATAGCACCCGGCAAATGTAGTTTCAAAATCAGTTTTTGCAAGTTCAATTGCAACATCAAAAGTGCGCAAGCTGCGATTATCTTTGCGACCCTAACCATGAAGTGATTAT
>JACMMM010000117.1 GCA_014379065.1 Saprospiraceae bacterium | reverse complement strand
CGTATTGATGATGTAGTTTTCCTGCCGAAAACTATTAATGACAGACCTTGCGCATACCCAAAAAGTATTCCGGGAAACCTAGGAGCAGTATTAAAAATACAAATGGCGACCAAGTGGACTGGATTGGTACTTGGTATTGTGTTTTGGGATAGAAACCCTTACGGCTGAGCTCCAGGATTCAAATATTGAATACTGGCTGGTAGCAGATGCTTCAGGTCAAATCGTTGGCTTTCTAAAACTCGTTCTTCAGAAATCTCTGCCCGAGCACTCGATCCAAAATGCATTGTACCTCGAAAAAATCTACCTCATGCCAAATTTCTTTGGGAAGGGGGCTGGGCAACACCTGATCGAGTTTGCCAAGCAACGCGCTATCCACCTCGGGCGCGAAGCAATCTGGCTGATGGTGATGAAAGGTGGCCCAGTTGGGGCATACGAGCGGGCGGGATTCAAAACCGTGGGGGAAGTCCATTGGGATTATGCGTTGCTCCGTGAGGAGGCGCGCGATGGATGGCTGATGGTTTGTCAAATATAATGCGCCGCGATGCGGCTACCATATCTATCAAGATAAATTGGGTTTATCCAAAACGCACGTTAATGATAGAATGTCCGAGCGGCTTCCGTAGTTTTGCGCCAAACTTTAGAAGCCTAATTGCGTTTACACCCAAAAATGTCAGGGTCAGGGGGAGATTCCCTTTTGCACTGTTCGTCTCTCTCACATTTCTCGCGACCTCTCACAACCTTCTCACGTCTCTCACCTTTCTCACCCTTAATGGATACATTATCAATCGTTTGTCAGTTCTTGCTCAGCCTTTCCATACTGATTGTTCTGCATGAAATGGGTCACTTTGCGCCCGCCAAGTGGTTCAAGACCCGAGTCGAAAAGTTCTATTTGTTCTTTGATGCGCCGCCATTTAATTCACTTATAAGCCGCAAACGCGGCGAAACGGAATACGGTATTGGCTGGCTTCCGCTCGGTGGCTATGTCAAAATATCGGGCATGGTAGACGAGAGCATGGACAAAGAACAAATGAAAGGCCCGGCCCAGCCTTGGGAATTTCGTTCAAAGCCAGCCTGGCAACGCCTCATCATCATGCTTGGTGGAGTCACCGTCAACTTTTTACTCGGTATGTTCCTCTTTGCCATGGTGCTTTGGGGCTGGGGCAAACAATACATTCCGACTTCCGAACTGCGCAAAGACGGCATGGCCTTCGACTCGCTGATGCTCAAAAACGGTTTCCAACAAGGCGACCTGCTCGTGAAAGTCGGCGATAAGCCTTTTGACCGTGTTGATGCCAATGATTTCAGAAAAACAGTGATGCTCGATGGTGCCCGCCAAGCTACGGTCGTCCGCGCCGGACAACAACAAGTGGTCACGTTCTCGGATGAATTTGCAAAACTATTGCCCAAAATCCTGAAAAGCGAGCTGCTCTCGGCACGTGTACCTTTTCTCATAGATACTGCCTTAGTAGGCAAACCGGCTGCTGGCGCAGGTATCCAGAAAGGCGACCGCATCGTGTCGTTAAACGGCTACCCCATTGAATATTATGATCAGTTCAAGCCATTGGCCGACCGGTTCAAAGGCCAGTCTGTAACGCTTGGGATAATCAGTGCAAAAGGTGATTCAGCTTCCAAAACCCTGACCATCACTGAACTTGGCACTATCGGCGTTGGGGCGAAATTCGACGGTCTCTTTAAAAGAGAAACCCAAACTTATACGCTGTTCCAGTCATTTCCTGCCGGGATTGAAATGGGCTGGGGCTTCCTAACCGACCAAATGCGGGCTTTTGGACAAATGTTCAAAGGCAAACTATCGGTAAAAGACAACCTGGGCAGCGTGATCAGCATTGGCAAATTGTTTGACCCGGCCTGGGACTGGCGCGTATTCTGGAGCGTCACGGCTTCGCTCAGCATTATTCTGGCGTTTATGAACTTGTTGCCCATTCCTGCACTTGATGGAGGGTATGTTTTGTTCCTGATTTGGGAAGTCATCACGGGCCGCAAAGTCAGCGACCAATTCATGGAACGCGCTGTTACCGTTGGGTTTTTCTTGCTGATTGGTCTGATGATTTTTGCACTTGGACTAGACGTTTGGAGGCTTTTTTAGACATTGGATTTTAGACATTGGACGTTGGACGTTGGATTAAATTAGTTGCAAAGTCCAAAGTCCAACGTCCAAAATCCAATGTCCAACTTCCAAACGTCCGATCAAACATGAATCACTTTGAATTTTATGACATTCCCGTAGCCCTTTCGGTGGATGAATCTGTAGTGCGTCAGGCGTATTTGCAAAATAGCAAAAAGTACCACCCAGACTTCCATACCTTGTCTGGCGAGTCCGAACAGGCTGAAATGCTCGAGCTTTCTACCCACAACAATGAGGCTTTCAAAACCCTCTCGGACCCCGACAAACGGGTGCGTTACGTGCTCGAAATGAAAGGATTGATTGGTCAGGACAATGAAAATGCAACCCTCCCGCAAGATTTCCTGATGAAAATGATGGACATCAACGAGGCGCTTATGGAATTGGAGTTTGATTTTGATGCGGAGCAATACTCCAATACTTTGCAATCGGTGAAAAGCCTTGAAACTGAACTTGAAACAAGCGTTCACCCCATCCTCTCCACTTGGACAGAAGTCAGCGGTAGCGATGCGGATCTTCAAAAAGTGCGAGATTATTTTTTCAAAAAACGGTATTTGTTGCGCATCAAAGAAAATCTCTCTAAGTTTGCGCCCCATTAGTGATTGGTTTATTGGTGAGTGGGGATTGGTTGCAAGATTCGTTATATGTTTCACTAACCGACCAATCCTAATCACCAATAAACCAATCACCAATTATGATAAATGCGGGAATGGCGGAATGGTAGACGCGCTGGTCTCAAACACCTGTGACTTCACGGTCGTGCGAGTTCGAGTCTCGCTTCCCGCACCGAAGCGCTCCGGAATTTCCGGGGCGCTTTTTTCGTCATTGGATCATTGGGGTCATTAATCGTCATTAGGTCATTGGTCGTCATTAGGTCATTTCCCAATGACTGCTCAAGGAAAATGACCAATGACGACCAATGACCACCAATGACCCAATGACGAAAAAACTTCTTGCGCGGTAATTTATTACCCCTTACTTTTGCGCCGTCCCTCATTTCAAAAGATAGTCTCTCCACTATACTAAGTTTGCCAAAACGAAGTTTTACGCCCGTTTTGTTGCCTCTTAGTACGCTCCGCTGTTTTCTCGCGGTTCGCAACTCATGTATTAAAATCATTTTTCAAAAACCGGACATTGGTGAATCGGGTTGGTTTTTCATTTTGGAAAATCATGTATCCATTAACCTTCATCACTGCCCAAAACCATGCTGCTTATGAACACGAAACTTCGTGCAGGGTGGTTGGTAGTAGCATTTCTCTGCACTGCCAGCTTGCTTTCAGCCCAAAAGCCAACAACCGTCAAAGAGTTGCTTTCGCGCGCTGACCGACAGTTCGACCTTTATTCTTACAACCTGGCCATCCAAACCTACGAACAAGTTCTTCAGGAAGAAAAGACCAATGCGCACGCCCTAGCCCGTATTGGAGATTGCAATTACCAGCTGAATCGCCCAGAAAAGGCGGTTGAATGGTACCAAAAAGCGCAGAACACCTATAACATGGAGCCCGACGTCCCGCTCCGTTTGGGCAAGGCCCTCATGCAGACAGGTGATTACGACGGCGCGAAAGACCAATTCCTGCTTTATGCCGAAACTGACGAAAAACTAGGACGGCATTTTGCCAATGCGGCCGACTACGCCATCAAAAACGCAAAAAAAGAATCACAATGGCAGGTAAAAAACGAAGCGATCAATACCAGCTCTGCTGATTATGGCGCAGCGTTTTACTACACCCGAATCGCGTTCAACTCAGCCCGGACCGATATTGTTCAAAAAGGTAAAACAGCAGCAGATCCGCAAGGCGGCAACACCAACTACCTTTTTGTGAGCCAACGCAACCCTGAGAGCGACTTGCTGCAAAAACCCATGTTTTTGCGCTCGGACATACAGAACAACCGCAATGAAGGCCCCGTTAGCTTTTCATCCAATGGCCGCCGTGTGGCCTTTTGCCGGAACAAGTTTATCAGCGGCACGCGTCAGATTGCCGAAACCGGCATGAATATGAGCATCTATATTGCGGACGTGGATGATGGCGTTTGGAGCAACGTGAAAGCCTTCACTTACAACGGCTCTAATTTCTCTACGGGTTTCCCATGCCTTTCCCCCGATGGCAACAAACTTATTTTTGCCTCTACGCAGCCCGGCGGGTTTGGCGGCTGGGATATTTATGTCTCCAACTGGACATCAAATGGCTGGAGCGAGCCCCGCAACCTCGGGACACCCCTCAACAGCCCCGGCAACGAGGTCACTCCCTTTTTCGACGGCGAAGACCTCTATTTCTCCTCCGATTGGCACAACGGTTTTGGTGGCCTCGATGTGTTCCGCGCCTCGCTTGGTCGCGAAGAGATCACCGAAGTTTTCAACCTCGGCCCCGGGGTGAACTCGCCTCGGGATGACTATGGCTTTATTTTAAATTCCAACGATAACATCGGTTATCTCACCAGCACTCGGAGTGGTGGTCGCGGCAACGAAGACATTTGGATGATCTCTAAAAAATGGAGCGACGACAAATTTGCTGACCGAACTAGTACTGACCGCAGCAACACGATTAGCCGTGACGACAGCCCTCGCGCAACCACATATTCCACGCCGGGCGATATTGATTACAACGACCAGCTTAGCGGCGCAAAAGGCACTGGTCGTCTCCATCTATTGGTCACCGACGAGCGTGGTTTCCCGCTTTCTGACGCTGATGTAAATCTTTCCGACTGTTATGGCGGTAAAGGGATTACTGGTGGCGATGGCAAGTTTTATTTTGATGAATTGCTTCGCCCAATTGATTGCAGTGTTACACTGAGCAAAAAAGGCTTTCGCGAGGCGACCATCGCTTTGCGCGATTTTGGCAAACAAAACATCAAAATCTCTTTGGGCAACGACGTTCGGGAAGAATTCCGGGGCTACGTTTTCGATGCCCGAACGCAAGTTCCTATCCGTGGTGTGACGGTGCAAGCGCAACTCCCGGACGGTGTGTTGGAAACAAGCACCGACGAGGCTGGCTTTTATTCCCTCAATATTGAGTCTGGCCTTACCTATCTCATTTCCTACAACAAATACGGCTATACAGATGCCGTGATACGAACCACTTTCCCGTACAACAGCAACAACCGTATTGCTCCGGTTAACCTCGAAAAAGCTTATGACGACCGAGGCGTTTCGAGTAACACGACAAAACGCGATGTTTATGACGTGTATGACAATACGGCCAAACCTATTGTTTACAGCAACGAAACTTACGGCAGCAATCCTTCTATTACCCGCGTTTATCCGCGTGAAGTAGCAAAAACGCCTGTGCCGGATAAATTCAATGGCTACTCGATCCAGCTGGCCGCAATGCCAGAAGAGCCCAATGATGCCCGACTGCGTTATTATGAGCCTCTTACGAAGATCGCCAACGTATATGTCAAGTCGGAAGACAAGATGAATAAGATCCGTCTGGGTATTTTCTCTACGCTAACGGAGGCCGAAGACAACCTAAAAAAAGTATTGAAGGATAAGAATTACAAAGGATCTTGGGTCGTCGAAGAGCGCGGCGCAGACGAGACCCTAATTCTGGGAAATGAGAACCTCGCGCCCGTTCAGCACAGTACGATTGCACAAGTAGGGAAAGGCGATAATTCAGCCGTGCGCTATGGTATCCAGCTGGGTTCCTTCGCTTCGGGCAAATCTATCTCGATCAGTGATTAT
>JACMMM010000116.1 GCA_014379065.1 Saprospiraceae bacterium | reverse complement strand
CTAAATATCAGGAACATTTCCCCGCGGCTTGCGGCTCGTTTTTTTGATTTCCAAACGCC
This sequence comes from Saprospiraceae bacterium, assembly GCA_014379065.1. Lineage (GTDB taxonomy): Bacteria > Bacteroidota > Bacteroidia > Chitinophagales > Saprospiraceae > M3007. The sequence goes on along the minus strand of JACMMM010000116.1, from coordinate 4,784 downwards.
CCAAGTCAAACACAAAACAAGCAGGGCGTAGGCACCCGCATGCCCCAATTTGTCGGCGGAAAAAAGTTCAAATTTGGGCAATTGAAGGCTTGATGTAAGCGACAGATAAGTGATTGCAGCGAGCCAAAATATGGCTGGCAAGAATGGTTTTAGGGTCATTTGTTTTTCTTCTTTTTGGGATCCTCGGCGGGCTTTTTGTCTTCCAAAACGCCTTGCCGCTTCATTTTGTAATAGTGTACGCCCGCACCAAACACCCAGCCTTCTTTGCCGGATTGTGTGCGCACTTTCACCCAGTGGTCGGTCACTTTTTCATAGCCAAGGCTGATTTCCTGTGTCCAATCCGTTTTTTTATTGAGGAAGGTGACGGGTTCGTACAATTTGAGTTCGGCCAAGGTTTCGCCCTTGAGGCCGGGTTCTTTGCGCACTTTTAAGCCATCAATGGTGACAAAAAGCGTGGAGCCCGCAGTGCTGGGCGGTGGAATAGGTGTGCTGGTTTGGTTGGAGAGTGTGGGGCGTTTGGGGGCTGCGCCGGGCTGTGGGGTGAGTAAGGCTGTTGGTGGCGATTGGGTCACGGGCGGAGGGGCGGAAGTCTCGCGGGGCTGAATGACAGGTGTTTTAGGGGCCGATTGCACCACGACCGTATCGCGTTTGGCCGGCCGTTCTTCGCTGTCAGAGCCTTCGATTTCGCGCACCCTGTGCACGGAGTCGGCGCGGCGCTGGGAGCATTTGGACGTGGCCCACAAGGCCATGCAGACTAGGAAGGCAAAGAGGATGAGTATTTCTGCTTTGGGAAGTTTCATGTGCAAAGATGGAGAATCTGGGAGATTTGTTGATTTGGGGATTTGTTTATTTGAGTATTTTGATTTCAATCAAACAGACGAAACTGTATCCTACTATTGATTTTTCGGCTGCCTGTACTTATTCAACGTAGATGAACTATTTGGGCAAGCCCCTACCTTCACCCCCCAAATGCCACGCAAAATCCTCGTTTTCACGCTTTTTTTCTGGTCATTGCAGGGCACGTTCGCCCAGCAACCCTTCTCCAAAAACTACCAGACCAGCGAAGGCCTGCCTTCCAACTACATCTACTCCGTTTTTCAGGACAGCAAGGGCTATATCTGGGTCAGTTCGGACGTCGGGGTAAGCCGCTTTGACGGGCAATCGTTTGTGCATTACAACAGCTCGCATGGTATGCCCGACAACGAGGTGTTTGCCCTGTGCGAAGACCAGGCAGGCCGAATCTGGTTTGCTACGCTCAATGGGAAACCGGGGTTTTATTACAAGGGCGTATTGTACAATCAAAACAACCTCGATCTTTTAAAACGCTGCGACCTCAAAGGACTGGCCTTCAAAATATTTGAGCAAGATGATGGCCGGATGGTTTACTGTGGTGCCTACAAAACGATCCTGATTGACATGGAGCGGCAGGAAATAGAGGAACGGCCCACAGAAAACGGGGTCGTGGTGGCATGGCAAAACCCCGGCAATGAGATTGGTGCCGCTGCGCATTATTTCGGCTTCATAAAACCGGGAGGATTTAGCCCGATTGCCCCCATGCCGGTCTTAACCCAAACCATTCAGGCCATTACCTCGGGCGACACGCTCATCATTTCCTCAGATCGAAGCCTTTATTTTTTGGATCGGTATACGGGTCGCGTATTGCGCGTTTTCACCAATCTGGAGGAAGGCAACCAGTATATTTTCCTCAAAAAAATAGATAACAAACTCTGGACGGGCACCCGCCATGGGGCGCTCATGCTGGATTATCCTTCTTTGAAAAAAGAAAAAACCTACCTCTCGGGCCGCTCGGTTTCCTCGATTATGAAAGACCGGGAAGGCGGCTTGTGGTTTTCTACCTTCGAGGAAGGCATTTTTTATGTGCCCGACCCTGATATTGTCCATTATTCCATCACGGACGGGTTGTTGCACAAGCGTGTTATTTGCCTGAGCAGAGACCCTCAGCAACGGCTTTGGATTGGCTCAGAAGGCAGCGCTTACTCCATTTTCGATGGGAAAAGCATTCAATCGAAGGTCATTTTCCAAAAAAACGTCACGAATAAAAACATCCGAAATATCCGCCACCTCGATGATGGCACTACTCTGGTGATCGGGAAAGCGGGCACCCTCGTAATCCGCGACGGGATCGAACGATTAATGGTGCATCGGGCCTCTGATGTCAACGTGGACTACAAGGGCGATTACTGGGCCGGGCTGAACGGACTCTTTGAAATCCCTAAAAAACTGGCCCTGAAAAAAATGCTGCCAGCAGGAAGTGTGTCAAATATCCCGGACTCAAACCCCTTGTACGGGATGCCGACCATTTCAAGGCTCAAGGGACTAAAAGTGGAAAAAATTGAATTCGACGACCATCATTCGGCGTGGGTAGGCACGCACAATGGCCTGTACGTCATTGATTCGAACGGGACAGAAAAACGGGCGCTGGCCTATAGTATTCAAGACATGGAGTTTGACAAGATGGACAAAAAACTGTGGGTATTGTGCGAATCCAAGGGCTTGTTTGCATTTCAAAATGGAAGGGCAACAGACAGCATTTCCATCAGCAATCAATTTGGAGAAGTGATCTGCCGCGACCTTTGCCGCGACGTGGAAAACAATCTTTGGATCGGGACGGCAAGCGGCTTGTTTCGGGTGCAGGGTTTGCCCGGGAAGTTGCAATTGACTAATTTTTGGGGTGTGTTGGGGCTGGGCTGGGACAAGATAAATGCGGTGGAAGTCATTGACAACCAAGTGTATATTGGCAAAGATGACGGACTGCTATCGGTACCGAAAAGTTTGCTCCTGCAATCGCCGACCTCCCCGCCAGCCTTGATAAAATCGGTGCGCATCAACAACAAAATTCAAAACCTTGGTGCCAACAATTCCTTGACCATGAACTACGGGCAAGGATCTTTAAATATCGAATTCGAGGGACTTTCCTATCGCGAGCCACAGTATATCCGCTACCGCTACCGACTCGAAGGTCTGGACACGCTTTGGCATGAAACAGCGAATGAAGCCCTCGAGTTTGCCACGCTGCGCCCTGGGAAATACACCTTTGAAGTGCGGACCGTAAACGGCGCGGGAGAGCTGGGCGCTCAAGCCGCGCGTTTGCAAATTCAGGTCAACCCGCCCTTTTGGATGCGGCTCTGGTTTTATGTTTTGTTGGGCGCTGTATTGCTAGTAGCCATTATCGGCTATATCAAATGGCGGGAAAACCGGCTTCGCAAGAAATATGAAGTGGAAAAAGCGTTGATGGAGAGCAGCAGGGAAAAAGCCGAACTGCAAAAGAAAAATGCCGACCGGAAAATGCTGGCACTTCGGTTGCAGATGAACCCGCACTTCATTTTTAACGCCCTTAATACCATCAAAGGCTACTACGGCCAAGACAAAGTGGTGGAAGCGAATGCTTTTATTGGAAAATTTGCCCGGCTTTTGCGACTGAACCTCGACTATTCGGACGCCATGATCCCCCTCGATCAGGAAATGGAATTGTTGAAAATATACCTTCAGTTGTCACAAATCAGATACCCGGACAAAATCAACTTTCAGATAAATGTTCCGCCGGGAATGAACCCTATGGAAATCATGATACCTTCCATGTTGCTCCAGCCTTTTGTGGAAAACGCTGTAATACACGGCGTTGCGCCCAAAAAAGGCGTTGGAGACATTACGGTCAATTTTCAACTTTCCGGTGATGAGATCATCGCCACCATACGCGATACAGGCGTGGGAAGGGCGCTATCCGCACAATCAAAATTGCGCGACCCGCATAAACCTCTCGCAACCCAAATCACGCTCGAACGACTTCAACTCCTGCGCGGCAAAGCGACAGATATTCCCTTGATAATCCGAGATTTGTACGAAAAAGACAAACCCTCTGGAACCGAAGTAGTCCTGCATATTCCATTTCAAAACAACCACCCAAACCATGATCAACGCCATCATCATTGACGATGAGCCAGCCGCAAGGGCTTCTCTGGCACTGGAAATCAAGCTGCACTGTCCACAGATCAATATAGTGGCAGAAGCGAGTTCAGTGGCAGAAGGTATTGAGGCAGTTGGCAGTCACCCTCAGGCCAGCTTGTTGTTCCTCGACATCCAACTGACCGATGGATCCGGTTTTGACCTGTTGCAAAAAATCAATTTTGAGTCCCTGAAGATCATTTTTACCACGGCCTACAGCGAATATGCCCTGCGGGCCATCAAATTCGCTCCGCTCGATTATCTGTTGAAACCCATTGATGCCCAGGAATTGCAGGCGGCGGTCGAAAAAGCAACTCGGGGAAAACAGACAGAGCTCCAGGAACAAATACGGCTTTTCATGCAGCAGATGGGTGGAAGCGCCGCGCCCGCCCGCATTACCCTGGCCACTGCCGATGGCATCCATTTGCATTATGTCAAAAACATCGTCCGCTGCGCTTCCGATGGCAATTACGCCACAGTGTACTTTGACGACCAGCGCAAATTGTTGGTGGCCAAAACCCTCAAGGACTTGGAGCTGCTGCTTTCCCCTTATCCTTTTGAGCGTATCCACAAATCGCACCTGATCAATCTGGATCACCTGCGGCGCTATTACAACCGCTTTTCCGGAGAAGTTGAAATGAGCGATGGGGCGATTTTGCCCGTGGCGCAACGGAAGAAGACGCAACTGCTGGAATTGTTGGGAAAGGTGAATGGGGGGTGAGCTTGTTTAAAAATCTGTGTCGTTTTGGGCCGCGCCCCCTGCCCCTAAAGGGGAGTCCATGCGAAGTAGGCATAATTGTTATGTTATTGAACAAATTATG
>JACMMM010000115.1 GCA_014379065.1 Saprospiraceae bacterium | reverse complement strand
CCAAACTGAATAGCCAATTGCATGGCAGCGGTCATATAACCTTTCCCTTTAAATTGCGACAACAAAATACAACCTAGTTCGCCTTCGCTTTTGTCCAATCCTCTATAATAGCCGCAAGTCCCGACGATGGTATTGCTTGCTTTATCTGCAATGCCCCAATGAATCGAATTGCCGTCCTGGTAATTCTGATTGATTTTTTCCTGCATTGCCGCCGCTTCATCTACGTTTTTTGCTGGAACAGCGTCGTAACGTGAAATTTCAATGATGTTTTTAATGTCATCATCCAGGATTTCACGCAACAGGATGTTGTCGCCTGAAAGGTTTGGAAAAGTATCGTAGGGGGGCAGGTTCATGGTTTGTGAATAATTAATGTTTCATTGCTGCCATTTGTTTTTGGGTCTGACACATTCATGGGCGACTTCGAGACAGACTTTCTTGATCTGTTCAAAGTTTTCCCCGCGTTTTTCCAATACCTGAATAAGCGTCAAAAAATAAGCCGCGAAATCAAGCCGCCTGTCCATTGGATTTTTAGATCTGGCCGCAAACCTTGTGTCTTCGACAATCACTTCGTAAAGACATTTATGTCTCGTCCGATGTAATTCGAGCAAATTCCCATTCTTCCGCCCATTGATGCAGTAGTTGGCGCAACAGGCTTTTGTCCACAAATTTGGTTTGATAATCTGCCACCATCGCCGGACTAAGTTGTTGGCTCATGGCAATTTCGACCGTTTCAACTAGTGGATGTTGCAAGATTGTGGTTTCACTGAAACCACAATCTCTTATTCAGAAATCTGAAGGGATTTGGTTTCCAAAAATTGTTTGCCTCACCTTTTTAAGTATTCCTCCTGAAACCTATCATACAATTTCAACAAATCATTCGCATTCCCTTGCCAATCAAACACCGATTCCCAGGTGCTGAGCGGCTCCCAAATGCAGGTGCCTTTGCCGTGTCCGCCGGGTAGATCAAAGGCGATTTTGTGGACATCTTCCTTTTTCGCGGAGTATTCCACCACGATGACATCTTTGTCAAAACGCCGCACAAGATCGTTCAAATTGTCGCGTAGATCATCCAAAGTGCCGTGCCATTTGGGGTAATACGATTCTCCGATGACATCAAAATGAACGCCGCGCTTGAGCATATTTTCAATGAAAAAAACCGACTCGTCATTCTGTCCGCCGAGCGCCACATGGAGCATCATCACCGTTTCTGGCGCGACTGATTTTACAGCAGCAGTACCTGCGCAAAGCAGTTGCGCCAGACTATCCAAATGGGCCACCGAGCCTTCCGGCCAAACAATGCCATGATTGATTTCATTGCCGATCTGAACCATATCGGGTGGTGTGCCTTGCGCTTTTAATTGACGGACGACTTCAAAAGTGTAGTCATAAAGCGCTTTTTTCAAGTCCTCAAAACCAAGCCCTTCCCAGGCTTTTGGCTTGAATTGTTTGCCCGGGTCGGCCCAATAATCACTATAGTGAAAGTCCAAAAGCAGTTTCATGCCAGCGGCTTTTACGCGTTTGGCCATGGCCTTGGTGTGTTCCAGATCGCAAAAACCGGCTTTAGGCGAGTAGCCTTTCTCCGCCGCCGGGTCATTAAAAATGCGCAATCGGACGTAGTTGAAACCGTGTGATTTCAGGCTCTGAATCGCGTCCACTTCGACCCCATTTTCTTTGAATTTCAGTCCTCGCGCCTCCAATTCGGGCAAGAAAGAAATGTCTGCACCGATCATTTTGTCCACCGGACGAGGTCTGGTAGCCTCGCTTTTCAGCACATATTTTGGGTCAATGGTCACCGAAGCAACACTGCCCGGCGCAACGGTAATGATGTCCGTATCACCTTTCCATAAATTAGGTGACCGCGCTTCAAAATGAATTTTGCCCGTTTTTAGCCCAGATTGAATGATGACCTGGCATTTTCCATTAAAAAGGCTGCGTTGCCAAGCCCCGTCCACGCATTTATCGGGTTCATGGCAAGAGGGATCGCCGTTGCCAACGCCGATGATTTTGGCATCGCCTTCTATGAAAAATTGGATCAAATTGTCAGCATTGGGCACTTCTCTTCCCTCACTGTCGAACACGGAAACATTGACGACTGTCACGTCTTGGCCATCGGCGAGCATAGTGGTTTTATAGGGCGTAAGGGCAATTTCGGTCGGTACGCCGGTGGTTTCGACCCTTGCCGTTAACTTAGGGGATGACTTTAAGTCATCCCCTAAGTTGGTCCCGACGGCTTCCAATTTACCTGGCTCATAATTGACGGTCCATTTCAGGTGGCTGTTGCGCGGCATGACCTTTTTGCCAAGGCTCTTGCCGTTTAAAAACAATTCGACTTCTTCAGCATTTGAATTGACCCAAACATCAATGGGTTGGCCGCGTTTTTCCCGCCAATTCCAGTGCGGTGAAATGTGCAGAACGTCTTTGTCCGTCCACCAGGATTGATAGTAGTAGTAGATGTTTTTGGGGAATCCGCACATGTCCATAATGCCGAAATGCGAATTGATATTCGGCCAAACATAGGGCGTCGGCTCGCCCCGGTAATCCAGCCCCGTCCAGACAAAACCACCCAGCCAGAAGTCGTTTTCTGCCGCCAGCGTCCACCAGGTTTCTGCCGTACTGGCCCACCAGGGAGCGGTGATGTCCTGATCGGGTACGTAGCCGCGAATCGTATCCTTTTCATATTGGCCTCGTGTGGTCACAGTGCTGCCCATTTCCGTGCCGATAATGGGTTGGGTTGGGTGATCGTGGTGGTAATCGGCAACGGCGAATTGCCGGTAATTGAAACTCCGAACCGGGATAACCTCATTGATGCCCTTGAACACGTTGGGCACATCGGCGGCGTAAGTAGCAGTGCGGGTCGGATCAAGTTCAGCCTGTTTTTTCAGGAAGGTTTCAGCGATGCATTTCCCGGTAGGTGTAGTGTGAATCCAGCCTTCTTCGTTGCCTATAGACCACATAAAAACACAGGTTCGGCTGCGATCCCGTTTCAACATCCGCACGAACTGATCCATGTATTCTACGCCGCTGTTGAGCAACCGCGTTTCGTCCATGACCAACATGCCGAGGCTGTCACAGGCATCCAAAAGTTCGGGCGTGGGCGGGTTGTGACTGGTCCGGTAAGCATTCACACCCAGGTTTTTGAGCAAATCAATGCGATAATATTGAAGATAATCGGGCAAGGCGCTGCCCACACCTGCATGATCCTGATGGCAATTGACGCCGAGGATTTTTAGTTTTTTGCCGTTCAATAATAGTCCGTCGGGTTTGATTTCGATGTTTCGGAAGCCGAATTTCAATGTTTGCCGGTCCACGACTTTGCCCGATTTTTTCACCACAACCTGGATTCGGTGCAGGTACGGCGCGTCCAAGTCCCAAAGTATGGGGTTGTATAATTTCAGCACATGACGTGAAACGCCTGACTGGTTGATTTCCAGATGCAAGTTTTGCAACTTGCTATGCGCAACAAATCCTCCTTCGCGGCCAGTCAAAAGGACCTCAGTGGTTAGATCGGCGGCGGCATTGCCATCATTCACAAGCTCGGCTTCGACGCTGAGCGTGGCGTAACTTCCTTCCATTTTCGCATGGGCAAAAATGCCGTTGTGCGCAATATGATTTTCCGCAAACGAATTGAGCCAAACGTGCCGATAAATCCCCGCGCCCTCGTAAAACCAACCTTCATATTGAGTCTCATCCACCCGCACAACGAGCACATTATCACCATCAAACCGCAGAAAATCCGTGATGTCATAGGCTACACCGATATAACCACTCTTGTTGTTGCCGAGGTAAAAACCATTGATCCAAAACTCCGCATCGCGAAAAACGCCGTCAAACTGAACCTGAAAGCGCTTGCCATCCTCGGTTTTTGCTACCGAAAAATGCTTTCGGTACCAACCGATGCTGGTTTCAGGGTAATTCCCACCCAGCGGTTTGTAGCCATGCGCCATGACGTTAAATGCCGGGTCATTTACAAAAGGCAATTCCACTGCCCACTCATGCGGAAGGTTTAAGGATCGCCATAAACTGTCCTTGAAACGTGGTTCAATGGCGGTGTTAGAAGCGCCACCGGACTTGGCGAAAACGGTTTCAAGGCTGTAGTTGAAATCTTTTTCGGGGTTTTGAGCATGGCCGAAGGCGAACTTCCAGTTGCGGTCGAAGTTTTGGTGGGTTCTGGTTTGGGCTGCTAATTGGCCAGTAAACAAGAGGAGGAAAGGGAGGAGGAATTTGCCAGAAATAGTCATGCAGAGGATTGTTGAAGAGGATTCAAGCTCTGGCAAACTTACTCGTTGTTTTGGGTTTTGGACATACTTGAAAATTTGATCCAAACTTTTAGTTTTAATTTCTATGTTTGCAAGTGAAAAAATATGGGTAACCAAATTGGAAATGCTGTTCCACCGTTGTTAGCGTATCAACTTGCTCAATCGCTGAAGGCTTGTTATAAATTAGGGGAACTTTACACTGCGGAAGAAATTATTGAACAAGACTATTCATGCAACATGGTGCTGACCTTATTTTAAGCATGAAAACATACATTGCAAAAAGCACCAAATCTATACCTGTCCAAAAAATCATTAATGAAGCACTTGATATTTTAGAAAGTGTTGGCATTCCTATTAATACAAAAACGGAACGAGGTTTAGAAAAAATGGCTGTTTGCTTTTTAGCAGTCGCTTCCGTGACCCAAGATTGGGCAAAGGCTTCTGACAAATCGCACCTTAAAACAAGAGAAATAATTACAATTGTCAACAATAACTTTGAAGAAAATATTTCGCCTGGTTCTTATGACGATATTAGACGCAAAGATTTGAAACTTCTCGTCATTGCTGATCTTATAATAAATAGTGGCGACAATTTAAGTGCTGCAACCAATGACCCCACTCGAGGCTACGCTTTGCACCCTGATTTTAAACCTTGATTGTAAGCTATGGCACAGCGGCATGGAACAAAAATCTAAAGGCTTTTATTAAAAACAAACCTTCGCTTGCTGAAATACTTGCAAGAAAACGAAACCTTGAACAAATTCCTGTAACGCTTCCAGATGGGAAACCTTTGCAACTTTCACTTGGGGAGCATAATATTTTGCAAAAGGAAATTATAGAACAGTTTCTGCCACGATTTGGTAGCGACTGTAGGGTGCTTTATATCGGCGACACTTCAAACAAGATATTGCATATTGACGAAGAGTCTTTGAAAGAATTAAATTTTTTCAAACTTTCCCATGATGAGTTACCTGATATTATTGCATTGAGTAAAAAGAACAACTGGCTTTATCTTATTGAGGCGGTTCATAGTTCAGGACCAATGTCTGAAATAAGGGTACATGAACTAAAGAATCTTTTGGAGGACTGCAAAGCAGAACTGATTTTCATTACTGCTTTTTTGACAAGAGCAGACTTTAGAAAGTGGACAATGGAAATTGCTTGGGAAACTGAAGTTTGGATTGCTGATAACCCAGATCATCTTATCCATTTCAATGGACACAAATTCCTTGGAGCTTAT
>JACMMM010000114.1 GCA_014379065.1 Saprospiraceae bacterium | reverse complement strand
CGAATAACTGTGTCGGTTGGAGCAATAACCGTGAAATTTCAAGGCATGCCTGCACGCATATTCCCTAAAACTACACAGTTATTTTACCAGTAAACTGTTTAGAGCGAGGGAGTGCTTATTTGTGAGAACATCAAGCACCAGAACATAAAATCCACAATATGCCATTCAACATTTGGCGAGGGGAGCGGCCTGGACGGCCTTTACCTCGCTTGCCAAGTCAAAAATGTTAAACCTAAACCAACAAATCAGCCCCTTCCCCTCCAATAACGCAATCCCCGTACCTTCGCCAGCGTTTAATCCATACACACCTGCTCGGGCTTCCAAGCCTGAGCCATATCATCAACCATTAACCACCTATTTTGCAAAGAATGTTACGCAAACTAATCCTTGCCCTTCCGCTATTACTGCTCGTATTGGCCGTTTCGGCCCAAGGCTCGGGCTCTTCCAAAAGCAAATCAAGAGACCGGTTCCGGGAAAAAGACGACCGCCGCTACCCCGTGCGTCTGGAAAATGTCAGAGAACTAAACTTGCCAGGCACCGACTATGCCCCGGTTTATTACGACAACGGCATCTTGTTCGTATCGGCTCGGGGCAAAAAAGGCCCGCGCAGCGAGCGCACGGGTGAAACTTATGAAGCCCACTATCTTTCCACTTTCGACCGTTTGGGCGCCCTGATAGCGCCTTCAAAGTTCGATTTCAGCGCAAGCAAAAAATCCGATTTCCACGAAGGCCCTGTCGCTTTCACCCGCGATTTCAAAACTGCTTTTGTGACCCGCAACAACAATGACGACGGTGTGCTGCGCGGCGGCAAAGGCGAGAGAGCCTCCATGAAAATCTATCAAATGGAGTATGGCTTCCCAGATTGGACGCCGCCCATTGATCTGCCCTTCAACAGCGACGACTATTCCTGCATGCACCCAAGCCTCAGCCCCGACGAGAAATGGCTGTTTTTCGCCTCCGATATGCCAGGCGGCTCCGGTGGCTTCGACCTCTACGCTGTAGAACATGTGGGCCGAGGCCGTTGGGGCGAGCCAATAAACTTGGGGCCCAGCATCAATACCGGAAAGCAGGAATTATTCCCCTACATGAGTTTCTTCGGCTCCTTGTTTTTCGCGTCCAATGGCCGGGCAAATACCCTTGGCGGCATGGATATTTATTTCGTGAACGACCCGTTGAAACTCAGCGAAGAAAAAGAAATCGTGAACCTAGGTGAACCGTTCAATTCGCCCGACAACGATTTTAGCTTCGTCGTTGACCCCGATGGCCACAGCGGCTTTTTTGCCAGCGAACGCAAAGGGGAAACCTATGGCAAGTCTGACATATTCGAGTTTTTTACGCCTGGCGGCCTCGTAGGCACTGGCAAACCCGAAGTGAACCGGGCATTCATCAACGTGATTGACGAAAAAACCGGATTGCCGCTCCAAGGCGCTGAAATCCGCATTTTTCAGCCGACGGATGATGGCTTTATTGCTGGAAACAATGATTTCTACGATTTTGACTACGTTGCATTGCCCGACAAGCCTGATGTCTACACGTTCCAATTGGTGCGCAAAGACGCCAAGGACATGGGCAAGCCCGACCGCTATTCCAATGTTGATGGCGTTGCTCAAACGGAATTCACGCGCTTCCGAAATTACCTGGTGATGGTAAGCGCAAAAGGATACGCCTCGCGCGACCGCTTTTTGGTGGTGGACACAGACGACGAGTTGACCCTAAATTTCAGGATGAAAGAAGCCCCGCCCTGTTTGCGTGCTGGTGGCATTGTGCTCACCACCGCGTTCAATACGCGCATCGTCAATGCAAGCCTCCGCTTTGAGCACCGTGCTACGGGAGCTATAGAAACGGCACGAACCACGCGCAATGGCGAGTTTGACATTTGCCTGCCCCGCGATGGCGATTGGAATGTCAGGGTGGAAAAAAGTGGATTTCGCACAGAGACCTTCCGAGTGACAGCAGGCCGGGGCGCGCCATTCTATGAAGAAGTGCGTTTGAAACCGCTTGAAGAAGGGGTGACTGTTGCTGAAACAATGCCGCTTGCCACTGGCCTGATGGAAGGTTCGGTATTTATCCTCGATAAGATTTTCTATGAGTACAATAAGGCCACCCTCAACCAGGGTGCGGTGCGCCATTTGGAACAGGTGCTTGAATGGATGAAAACCTACCCGGAAATGGAAATTGACCTCGTAGCACACACAGACGTGCGTGGCGATGCGCAGATGAACCATGAATTGACGGATGCGCGCGCCAAAAACGCCAAAATTTTCCTAGTGGCAAAAGGTATTGATGAGTTCCGAATCAAAGCCTACGGGAAGGGCGAAACCGAACTCCGCAACCACTGTAGGGAAGGCGCCGAATGCTCCGACGAGGAACACCAACAAAACAACCGCCTGGAAATCAAGGTTCGGAAGTTGGGAGAACCGAAACGGCCGTAAACAAAAACAACTGATACCAAATCATGCTCCGCCTCATACTTACCCTGCTTTTGAGTTTCCCAGCAATTCTCTTTGCTTACTCAGGTGAACCGGACGACAATTCAAAAGCTGACACTGACGGACCGCACGTTTTTTATCGGGGCAACAAAATCAGCGTAAAATATGTGCTGCGCCGGGATACAGGAGTCATCGCCAAAACCTTGCATTTTAGCGACAAAAAAGGTGTTTCGCTTACTTGTCAAGTGCCAGAAACCGGCGACTCGTTTTCGTTTTTGCTCCACGACAGTTCGCCGAATGCGGAAGAATCTACCACCTACCCCACCCCCGGCCGCCTGCTCGCACTTTCTGACATAGAAGGCGATTTTCTTGCGCTCAAAACGATGCTTATCGGTGCAAAAGTGATGGACAAGCATTTCAATTGGACTTTTGGCGATGGCCATCTCGTGCTGCTGGGCGATTACTTTGACCGGGGGCTTCATGTGACCGAATGCCTCTGGCTGCTCTACAAACTGGAGGCAGAAGCCGAGATCGCTGGTGGCAAAGTCCACTTCTTACTTGGCAACCATGAGATCCTCAATTTGCAAGGCAACAGTTCTTATGTCCGCCAGAAATACTTGGAAAATGCCGTTTTAATCGGAGAAGAATATAAAAACTGGTATAGTCAAAACACTGAATTGGGCCGCTGGCTTCGCAGCAAAAACGCTGTGGAGAAAATCGGCGACTACGTTTTCTGTCACGGCGGCATCAGCCCGGAGCTCGCCCGCACCCAGCTCGGCCTCGCGGAGATAAACCGCATAAGTCGACAGCACCTCGGAAAGCCCGACGAACAGATTGTCAACGAGGACGCGAGAGCCATTTTTGATTTAAAAACGGGTATTTTCTGGTATCGAGGTGCCGCCAAAAACCTCGCTTCAAAGGATGAAATCACGGCCGTGCTGCAATATGCTGGCGCCAAACGCATGGTCATTGGCCACACCCTTCAGCCCGACCTCACGGCACTCTACGAAGGCCGGGTCCTCTGCATTGACCTCTACCACGAAGAAAACATGCGGCAAGGTGTCATGAAAACTTTGTGGCTGGAAGAAGGATATTGCTATTCGCTCAATAGCAAAGGCGAGAAGTCATCTGTGTTTAGTATCTCCTTTCCGCGTAAAACGGAATGAGGGCGGTGAACGGAGGGGTTGAGAGTTTAGGGTTTCAAGCAGCAACAACTGATTTCGAGCACGCACCAGATTGTGTTCCGGCGAATTGATTTTGTAATACACATCGCCGACAAGCCAATCGGTTAAGAAACGCAGGGCTTGTTCGCCCACAATCCACGCTGCACCCAGTATCAGGTTTTCCTTTTCGGTTTTAGTGATAAACCCCTCCGTTTCTTCTAAGAAACCCTTTGTCAGCGCTTCCAGCACATCGGAACGCAGGTTAGGACTGGTGGGCTCATCTTCAGTGCAATCGGGCGCAAAGGTGCGCACCATGTCTCCGAAATCTGAAAGCAGTGTGCCGGGCATTACGGTGTCCAAGTCTATGACGGCCAATGCTTTGTGCGTGTTTAGGTCGAAAAGGACATTCCCTGCTTTGGTGTCGTTGTGAGCCACGCGCAGGGGTAATTCACCCAATTTTTTCAGGCGGCTGATTTTGTCGAAAATGGGTTTGGCAGCAAAAATGGCTTCGATTTCTGGCCTCGTTCCCGCCACTCGTTGGGCGGGGTCTTCTTCCAAAGTTTTCAAAAAGGCCTGCCATCGTTGATCGGTGTCGTGAAATCCGGGGATGGTTTCGGCCAGGGAGTCTGCGGGGAAATCGCGCAAGGCGCGCGCAAAGGCGCCATACGCGCGGGCAGCCTCATACGCGATGTGCGGATCGAAAATTCCCTCTGGGGCAAAGGAATTTTCAATAAATGGAAAGGTTCTCCAATAGTTTCCGTCTGCGTCTTTTTGCAAATAAGTGCCGTCGAGCGCAGGCAAAGGCGCAGCGATTTGATAGGGATAATCTTGTTTTTCCAGATGCTGGCAGACGCGCAAGGTGTT
>JACMMM010000113.1 GCA_014379065.1 Saprospiraceae bacterium | reverse complement strand
TGTTTCACGAAAAATATTCTCCATAACAATAGCGGCATGGGCGGATTTTCCATTATTAAACACTTTTTCTTCTCTGTTTTTTGCGAGAAACAAAAGCTCTTGAGCATATAAAAGGTCTGAGGGTGTAAATACATAATCGTCTTGCGAATTCCCAATAGTGGGAGGAGGAGCTATAATATTCATTGCGAAAGTTTTTGAAAATATATTTGCAAAAGTAACCCGTGGCGCTTGTAAATCCAAACATTTGCCCCACAAATTCCGTTCCGAACCCTTAAGAAGATTTGGAATGCCTCCCAATCATGCCCCTCCCTACATTCTCCTCCTTCGGTATCTCAATACTAACAAACATTCCCTTACCCGGTGCCGATTCCAAGTGCATTTTGGCCCGCAACACCTCAGCCCTGGTACGTATGTTGGAAAGCCCGATGCCGTCTGACTCGATTGTTTTTGGGTCAAAACCTTGTCCATCATCTTCTACGGTGAGGAGCAGATTCCCTTCGTTTTCAAGCAATTGTATGTTGACGTGCTGCGCTTTGGCGTGTTTGAGCACATTGCCGAGCAGTTCTTGGACGATGCGGTAGAGATGTATTTTTCCCAAGCCGCCAATTTCTTCGAGGGGGTAGTTGCTAAAAATTTGGACATCAAGACCTGGCTGGGCCTGGCGGGCACGCACGGCGAGTTCTTCGAGCGCAGTGGGCAAACCGGTCTTTTCGAGGGCTTTTGACATCAAATCGTGCGAGATGCCGCGCACTTCGCGGTAGGTAGCGTCGAGGTCGTCAGCAATGTCGCGTACGCGTTCAGCCAAGTCGGGAGACTCGGCAAGATGTTCGCGCAACACATCCATTTTCATGTTGATGGCTGCCAAATTGACACAGGCGCCATCGTGGAGTTCGCGTGCAAGGCGCTTGCGCTCGTTTTCGGTCCCGACGACAAGGGCACTCAAGCCTTCCTCCTTGGCCCGGGCGATGCGGAGTTCAGCGCGTTGGTTTTTTTCAATCAATCGGAGGAATCGGCTGACAGAGAAATAGAACACCAGCACCATTTCCATAAAAAAAGCAGCGATGACGAAGGGCGGCAGGAAGAACGTATTGGCAATGCCAAAGCCCGTCAGCAAGTCGGCAGTGGCATCAAAAAATGCAGGGCTGACGCCCAAATATTGCACGGTGGTAGCGGCTACACCCACAAAATTGAGTCCAACGACCAGAAACAGGAATGAAAATCGGGTGCGTCGTTTGAAAAGCATTTCATAGAGCACCCACACGAGCATGGTGACGCAAAAGAGCATCAGAAACACGAAAAAGGGGTAAAGCACCCATTGGAAATCCCCAAATGTTTGGGCAATGATTTGGAAAAAAAGCGTTGCGAAAAGGGCTAGGACGCTGCCGCGCACAAAACGGTCGAAACGCGGGGCTGTGCGGGGCAAATCAAAATAATACCTGAAAAATTGAATGCCCAAAACAACTCGAAGTGTGTTGAGCGCCATTGGCAAGATGTGCTGCAAAGCAGGGTATTCAGGCCAAACATACTTAAAGCCCCACCCCAAATGCGCTAGTATGAAAAGCGTGGTGACGAGGATATAAAAAAAATAGTACCAGTTGAAATACTCCCGGCTGACGGCGATCAAAATCCCTGACAATACTAAAAACAAGGTGCAGAACACCAAAAAAATCGTCATCAAAATGTCTACGATCCATTGTTGGTGGCCAATTCGTTCGCCTTGCTCGAAGAACAGGATTCGGAGGTGGAGTGGAACGTCGGACTCGATGCGGATGAAGACCTGCGCCGAGCTGTCGGGTGCAAGCGTGAGCGGGAAACGGAAGTTGCGGGAATTGGTATCTGGGCGTTGACAGAAGGTATAACCCTTTGAACCCGTGGCAAATGAATCGCGTAAAACATTCGCATCACTGAGCTGGTAGTAGGTAATTTTGGGAATAAAGGGATTGACGATTTCCGTAAAAAAGTGGGTTTTGGTTTTATTAAAAAGGGGCAAAGTGCTGTCGTTCGTCACCTTAAAACGCAGCCAGATGGGGCCTTGAGGCGTACTGAACTCGCAACAATCTTCCCGGACAGCAAAGGCGGTTTCTGGCACGCGGCTCACTTCGGCGATGCTGAGCGGGCGGGCACCGCCCATCTCTTTGTACACTCCAATTTCACCTGGCACCTCACCTGGCACAGTAAGTCCTTCAACCATGAGGCCGGAAAACCACTTAATGCCCGCGATCGTGGCGACCAGCAAGCAACAGGCAAGAATGAGGAGTGCGCGTTTCAAAATTGCTTATAATTTTTCCCAAAAATAGAGAACGTTCATAAAGTCGCCACTACGTGGCTTTTAACTTGATGGAACTTCAATCTTTACCCCTGATTCACATGACACATGCGAATCAGGGGGTTAAACTAATAGTATTTCAGCTGAGCGCCACATCAATCTCATTTTCAAAGATTTCAACGACTCAACACCACTTGTTTCGAGATAGGATGTCCGTCCAAAACCATATAAACAAAGTAAGTGCCGTTGGGCAATTTTTGAAGGTCTAGATTGTGGTGGTTGGAGCCCGCCGCGAGCAAACCGAGTGGTTCAGAAAGCATTAATCGCCCCGATGGGTCGAAGATCGAAATGTTTACTGTTGCGTCGTTTCTCAGTACGAATGTAAGTGTAATTGCGCCAGTGCTGGGGTTCGGTGAAAGTGCAAATGGAGCAGAAACGGAAGACTTTTCTGCTTCGCGCTCACTACTGGTTCCGGCCAAAAGAGCCTGCACCATTTCTTGCAATTCAGCGATTTGGCGTCCTTGCTTTTCAATAATAAGCTGCTGCTCTTGCACCGCTTTTACGATCGGCACCGTGAATTCTGCGTAGCGCAGGCCGTAGTTGTCACGCTCGTTTTGAGGTTTGTACACGCCACTGAAATCGTATCCAACCTCTGCTGCCGCCTCTTCTACTTCTTGTGCCACAAACCCTGTGTAGCGTACTTGTTCGGCAGCGCGGGCGCTGGCATCAAGGTCGGCCAGTTCCTTTGCCACGTCTTTTTGTTTTTCACTTCCTTTGGACGCATCGGCACGGATGCGTTCCGTCACACCGTAAAAATCGTTGAGTGCATGGATGTCATAATGATAAGTGACAGGCCGAAGGCGCATGATGAAATCGAGGCCCGACACGTCTTCGCGAAAGTCCTTTTTAAAGCGACGGTCGGAGGTCACGGTTAGATTAACCTGGCTTTCAAGGCTGGTAATCGTGGCATTGCCAAGGCGGATTTTATTGTTGGCATTGGCGGTAGCAGTATAGCCGATAGCGGTAGCATTGCTAAAGTTGACAATGGAAGTGCTGCGCCCCAGACCGGTGTTGTTTGAGCCAGTTATGTTGAAGTTCAAGGCGTTTTCGCCGAGGGCGGTATTACCTGCGCCGGTGGTATTGCGGCGCAGGGCATCTTCGCCCACTCCCGTGTTGGCACCGCCAGTCAGGTTGGCCGTGAGTGCGAGGTCGCCCAGCGCAGTGTTGGAGGAAGATGTGGTGCTGCTGTACAATGCGCCGTTGCCCAAGGCGGTATTCCATATTCCGGTGGTGTTTTTGGCAAGTGATGCTGTGCCGATGGCCGTATTGTCACCGCCGGTTGTGTTGAGACGGAGCGCGTCTCGGCCCATGGCAGTGTTGTTGCCGCCCGTTGTATTTGAATTCAGGGCATAGTTGCCAAAAGCTGCATTGGATTGGCCTGTGCTGGCGGTTCCGTTGCTGAACGCACCAAAAAAGGCATTGGATTTGGCAGGGTCAATCAGTCCTGCGCGTTGGTTGTTCACACGGAACAGGAGCGGCTGGTTGTCGGTGGTGCCGATGAAATGGATGGCTGGATTGGTGCCAGCGTTGCCAAGGAGATTCCAGTTTTGGGCCATTGCAGTGTTGCTGCAAAATATAGCGGACAATACAAAAAGGCAGGGGGCGAAGAAAGTTGTCATGTTTTTCATAATGTTGAAATTTAGATTGGTTGGTGAAAAAACCTGAGGCAAAAGTGCCCGCTCCAGTGCTCCACCGACAACCCTGCGAATGGTGGTTTTGAAAAACTCACCCCCCTACCCCTTTTCCGGGGTGCGGCCTCTCCCCTTTACCCGCCAAAGCCGGGATTTTACCGATTTCACGTTTTTCGGGGTTTTCGGCGCAGCCAAGCGCCCGGACTTTTGTGCCATGATTTATTACTCACCAACCAACTTTCAAGTCATGAAAAATTCAATCAATCTTTATCTGTTCCTCGCCCTCGTGGCATTTTCCAACATCTACGCTGAATGTTCGCCTGAACCCATGGATCCACCCGCCAACGATCTCGTGGGCAAATGGGAATCCTACTATTTCGAAAGCAACGGTAACGACGTAACCCAGCAATACCAAATGACGCTCCAATTCGACGACCAAGGCCAATGTGTTCAGATCCTCGTGAAGCCTGGAGCGACGCTTTCTTCGACGCTGCAATACGCCAAAAATCCTGATGGAACTGCCTTGACCATTGGCTCTGCCAATCTTTTTATTGACAAAAACGATGGCACAAGCATTCGGCTTCGGTATCTCAACGGCGCACAACCTGCAGGCTTCATCGAGCCCTGGACCGCTGATTTTTTGAAGATTGAATAGGCGTAGGGCTTGCCCCAAAAAACCAAACCCCGGTTGTATCCAGAAAGTCCGGTTCTCCAAAACGAGTAGGGCGCGAAAGCCGAAAAGCGATTAGAGTAGGCAAAAAATTTCACTGAATTAAACCATGAAATTATTCAAATCAAACCGTTCCTTTATTGCCGCCACTGTGCTGGCCATTGTTGCAACCTTTTTCATTTTCGCTTGCCAGAAAGAAGAGGGCGTCCTTACAAACAATCCGCTCGAAGAGCAATTCGAGGGAAAGTTCAAAAAACAGATCACGCTCAAAGATGATTTAGGCGAGAACTGGATGACCCTCGAACTGAGCGCAAACAGTGCCGATGAATTAGCCGCCTATCCGGTCGAGCATTTTACGCTGACACCTGTTCTGAACGCTTCGGAAACCGATGCCAAACCCGAACCTTTATCTGCCCCAGGCGAAACAGCCAG
>JACMMM010000112.1 GCA_014379065.1 Saprospiraceae bacterium | reverse complement strand
TCTCAGCGCTGTCGCAGAAAGTAACGGGCAATATCCATTTCCTCGACGGCGGCTTTAACATAATGGGAGTTTCATACGATGGTATAGTCGAATGATTCGATTTTTGAAGATTAAGTCGATTGATTCGATTTTCCAACCAACGGCCCTGCAAGCCAATTTCGTTCAATACCACTTTGCGATGACTATAACGACTGAACAGATCAGGGAAATGCTCGTGCAGGATTGCACGCCGGAGAGTCGTGAATGGGCCGTCGGAAATGACGTCGTTGCGCTTTCCGCATTTCAGGTTTCCTGCACCCCCCAATTCATCCGCCGCGTATTCACCAGGGAAGAGTTGGATTATTGCGCGCAATTTTCCGACCCAATGTTGCGCTACGCTTCCACTTGGGCGGCCAAAGAGGCCGTGTACAAGGCCCTGAAACAAATAGACGGCAATATCCGGCTTTGGTGGCGGGACATCGAAATAAGCCGCGACAAGCCTTCAGGGAAACCCAGTGTAACCATAAAAAAGCTGCCTTTTTCGTTGCAATGCAGCCTGACTTTGTCGCACGATGGGGATGTGGTTTGGGCCGTGGCTGTAGTGCGATGCTCCAAGAAATAATCGGCAACTCTGTGCCTAATTAACCTTATTTTTGTCCATAAATATACCAGCCGATCTTGACATGATTGCCACTGCTGAAATTCAAACCGATCTCATCCGCCTCATTCTCGAAACCCGAGATCCACGCTTCCTGTCGCTAATCCGGGCTTACGTCCTGAGTCTGCGCGAACGGGAAATCTCGCCCGACGAACTTGATGCCGACGGTCTCTCCCCATATCACTATGAACTCATCGAAAAGGGGGCGGAGCAATTGAGGAACGGGCAAAGTATGCCTTGGGAAGAAGTAAAAAAACTCATGGAGGCCCGCCGTGAAAGATGGGCTGCTTCGGCAAAAGATTTGCTTGAGCTATGAAAACCGTGCGCTGGTCCAACCTCGCGTTTGAAACCTATTGGACCTTTTCTGAAGAGATCGCCGTTTTTTCTCAACGAACAGCAATAACTCTTGAGGACAAGCTCAATGCGCTACTTGACCGCTTGGCTGTTCACGAGCACGCCTGCCCTCCATTGGAAACCCTCTCCAGGTACCGCAAATGCGTCCTTTCCAAAAACATTTCGCTAATCTATGAAGTCACAACCGACAGCATAGAACTGGTCTCTTTCATTGACAACAGGATGGAGCATGGATTTATTTAAAACTGCGCCGGTTTGTATAAGTTGTTGGCGTCGAGGGTGGTGTAGTCTTATTTGGGTAGTTTTGGCATGGAAGTTGGAATCATGGGATGACTCAAAATGATTCAATACCAACTTGTTCTATGAAAAAATATTACTTGCATAATGGAAGCCAACAGACAGGGCCATTCTCGATTGAAGATTTGAAACAAAAATCTTTAAATCCTGAAGATATGGTATGGTTTGAGGGGCAAAAAGAATGGCAAGAAGCGTCCACTATCGAGGAATTAAGCTCGGTATTTAATCGAGCGACACCTCCACCATTTGTCAAAAAGGAAGCATCAACGCCTCCACCAATTAAGTTAAGAGATAATGAAGGGGAACCAAGCCCTCCAAAGAATCTGCCAAAAGATCTACAACCTCAATTAGTCCAACAGAAGAAAAAATCTGGAGGAACCAGGCTTTTTTTAATATTGATAGCAACCTTTATCATTGGACTAATAGTGTATGCACATTCAAAGGGAGGAGGAAGTGGCGGAAGTAGTTTCAATTATCTATGATCACTTCCCTCCGGGCAGAACTAAAGAATTCAAATTAAAAGTTGACCCTCCACCGGCTGCAGTAAGTTGTGGCTGGGAAGCAGTAGGTACTACCCCCAACTGATTTGTTCTGTGAAAAAGACTTTCAGTGATAATTTGAAGTCAGGATAACTGGCTACGCAAATCGCGATAGATTTCACCAGCATGAATATCCGTTTCAAAGTTGACGGGGAGTATCAGCACACCTTGTAACAAGGTTTGCACAGCAAGCCGTTTCTCGGCATCGGTCGCACCAGAAAAAAGTTCAAAAACCGTAACGGATGAAGTGTATAGGATCGAGTCTGCGGGCAAATTTGCCAGTGCGGTATTGGCGCGGTTTCTGGATCGGAGGTACTCAATGAAAATTGTAGAGTCAACTAGCATTCCTACCATTCTTTAATCTGCCAGTTGTTGAAGTGCTGACGAGCCTCCTCAATGAGCGCGATATCCTCATCTGACCAAACGCCGATTTTAGAGATGCGCTCTCGATAGGCCAAATAATCGAATTTCTCTGGGGTTGAGGCATCAGGGTTAGTTTTTCCGAACGCTTCGCCAAAATTGGCTTTTTGAACGAGGTGTTCAAGCCTTAAAAAATTCAGCCAATCGGCCAAACGCTGTTCATCTACAAACTCGCGGTCAAGCGTGACAATGATTTTTTTGGATGTTCTTTTGATCTCATAAGCGGCTGCGGCTTGCATGTGCAATAATTTTTGACAAAAGTAAGGAGATTCGTGGATTGTCACGCCGGTGTTGTACAAGTTGTTGGCGTCGAGGGTTTGAGCATTGTGTCTATGATAGATTACCAGCGAGCCAACTCGGGGTTCT
>JACMMM010000111.1 GCA_014379065.1 Saprospiraceae bacterium | reverse complement strand
GGGTACGCTGTTCGAATTGAACCCGGTGGGCAATGTGTTTACCGTGTTGAAACATTTTAGAGTATGTTTTGAAATCCAAAGGAGGATTTTTGAAAAATTGACAATCGGTTGAAGAATGGGAACTGGCCAAGTAATTTGTGGTTGCGAAATCATCAATTACTATGGTCAAAGTCAAACTCCCTTTCAGGCGTGAGCGCTTCACCAATCTGACCAATTCCCAATGGCAAGTTATTAAGGATTTTGTCGAAACTGGTAGAAAACGTACGCATTGCCTCCGCCGCATCCTTGATGCCATTTTCAAGCTGAACCGGACGGGCTGTCAATGGCGCAACCTTGAAAGCCCGTTCCCTTGGCAAACCGTCTATTACTATTTCCGAAAGTGGAAAAGGGACGGCACTTGGGCCGCTATCCTTTTGCAACTCGTTAAGGATGAGAGGGTTAGACATCAGAGGAATCCTTCGCCCTCGGCTTGTGCTGTTGACAGCCAAAGCGTCAGGAAGGGCGCTCTGGTCAAGCTCGATAGCGGGATTGACGGCGGAAAGCTGGTCAACGGGCGCAAGCGACACTTGGCCGTGGACTGCCTGGGACTGCCACTTGCCATCTTCATCTCGGCCGCCAACATGCACGACGGCGAGGCCGGTGTCGAGCTGCTGTGGCAGCTAGACCTGGCCTCGAAACGGCTTGAACTCATCCGTGGCGACCAGCACTATGGCGGCTATTTCAAAGAATGTGCGGCCATCTACAAATGGGAGGTGGAAACCACCCAGAGGCCAGAAAGCCGCAAGGGTTTTATCCCCCAAAAGGGCCGTTGGCAAGTTGAACGCTCTTTCGCTTGGTTCAACTTTTTCCGAAGACTGAGCCGTGATTACGAGAAAACAGCAGAATCTTCGGCTGCCTTTATTCAGATTTCATTCATCGATATCATTCTTGCAAGAATCTCAATTTAAATTTCAAAACATACTCTTACTGGGGATATGCAAATATGACTGCAGGCAGGTTGCTAAACTGACGCAGACGAGCGGTTCTGTGTCAGGGTAAAGTGGTGGATATTATCGCTACCCACTATACCTCCATCGTTTCTCGCAGTTGCGGTAACAAAAAATAATATTTGGTCATCAACCCTGAGTAGGCAGTTTAAAGCGGGGTGTGGGCGGGCCTTCCAACGTCGCATATTGGCCGATGCTGTAAATGCTGCAAATTTTATCCTGCGAAAAACGGGGGATACTTTTACCTTTGTCTGCTTGTTGAAGAAGAGATTGAAGTACACCCCCGTCGAGCATAATTTTTTTATCACCTTCCCTTGAGTTCATCCATTTGGTAGGAACGGCCCACAAACCTGCCGCTGTGGCATGCCGGCAACAGGAAAGCGACCAGCTGATCCGGGCTGACAGGGTTTTACGGATGCTTGTATTCAGGCTCCAAAAATTTAAGGCTGTATTGCTTGTCTCTTCTGCAACAACCTGCCCGTTGTGTGCATCGTTGTATTGTTGTTCAATAAAAAAGTTTTGTAAATCACTGACTATGAAAGGAAAGTTTTACCTGCTGTGCTGGATGTTCTTTTTTTCTTTCGGCGCTCCGCTCTTCGCACAGCCCTGTGACTGCCTCAACACCGGCAACTGCCCGGTGCCCATCACCGACAACGGAACCTTCGAGGGTACGCTGGATGTGACGGTGGACGGCCCGAACGACCTCGGCGCCTGCCCGCTCACTTCCATTTGCTTTTCCATCACGCATACCTGGGTGGGCGATCTCTCCGCCACCCTGACCTCGCCCGATGGCACCAACTACATCATCATGGGTGATGCCAACAACAGCTCCGGCGGCTGCGGCAACTCCAACGACAACATTGACGTGTGCATCGTGCC
>JACMMM010000110.1 GCA_014379065.1 Saprospiraceae bacterium | reverse complement strand
TCTTGGCCGTACCGGTGGTCTGTTTGGGCCGAAAAATCAAGTCTTCCGATTCGATGTCGGCAGTCAGATATTCCAATTTGCCCTTGCCTATCAGTCCTCTATTGCTCAAATCGAGCGTACCGGTGTAATTGCCTTTTTTGGTATAGGTGGGATAGCCCGTGGGAGGGGTTTTGTGGATAAATCCAAAGGATTTGTCCTCCTCGCGAACGATGATGGTTTCTTTGAACGGTGGGAAAATCGTGGCCGGGAAGAGTTGTCCGTTGAATTTCAATTGCTCCTTGGTGTACGAATCCAAGCCATTGAAACTGAACGGGTCGAGCCGGAAATAAAACGAGTCGCGGGTGTACACGCCGCGTTGGGTCTGAGGCTGGTCGTAGAATACAAAAGAGAACTTTTTGGATTGCAAAGAAGGAAAAATGCCCATTTCCTCTTTACCCGATTTGTTGTTGGGAGCATCCACCAAAAGCGCCCCACTCAGGTGCTCAATGTTGGAGCTCATAGCGTTGGCGATGGGTTGCCCGTCCTTGTCTTCCTTGCCAGTGGGGATATAAAAATCGAGGTGTTGCACCGAGTCAAAATCCACTTCAAACTTGTCGTACACAAAACTCATATCACGGCCTTGAAAGAGTGCCAAGCCGGCATAGAGTCGCCCGCCAAAGCGCATATCTCGGTTTTTGAGGAGCGTAAGCTCGTTCTCGTTGGGAACCAGAGCGACTTTTTGACGCTGGCTGAGCTCTAGTTTTTTAACGGCGTAGATCTCCGTTTCTTTCGTTTTGAGATCGAGTTTGGCATTTGCGCTTGTGCTCTCCGAGATGATATTGATGGCATCATAGTCCTTTTTTCCTTGGCTGGCCAAGGCGTAGTGGATGCACTTGTCGCGCAGTTCGATTTCGTGTCGGCTAAAGTAATAGTTGATAAAACCCTCTTCAACCATCTGCGCCAGCAAGCTTTGAATGCTCGAATAGTCAAATTTTGGGTTTATCTCCATGGCAAACTGGTTGTCCGTCACGATGCGCCCGTTGTCATCCTTGTCCTTGTCGGTTTTGAGCCAGAGTGCGTAGAGCGTGCTCACAGCATTGTGGCTGGCAAGGCCCTGCATTTGCAAGTAGACGGAGGGGTCGTAGTAGTTGCTGCTTTCAAATTCCACCTTTTTAGCCACTCCCTTGATGCCCGTGCTACCTCCAATTTCAAGCGAGTCGGCATTTAGGTGCCACGCAAGTTTGTCGGTATTCAAGTTCATGTTGTAGAACGAGGAGTAAAAAGGGTTGCGCGACGAGCCTTTTTCGCCCCGCAACAGGGTGATGACCTGTTTGG
Source organism: Saprospiraceae bacterium (assembly GCA_014379065.1). Taxonomy (GTDB): domain Bacteria; phylum Bacteroidota; class Bacteroidia; order Chitinophagales; family Saprospiraceae; genus M3007. Next base: position 3,267 of record JACMMM010000110.1, on the reverse strand, counting down.
GAATGTCAATGCGGAAATCTGCCGCCGGGTGGAATAGGCTGTCGTTGTCCATGAACAGTTTTGCGTCCACATTCTCCGCCACTACGCTCACGCCGCGCCGTATAATGAACAGTTGAGCCTTTCCGTGGAAGACTTTTTCGCGTTTCTTGTTGTACACGGTCATCTGCGCTGGCTCGCTACCCGTGCCATATCCATAGAACGAATTGCCTGCCAGCCTAAAGCCGCCGAGGTACTCAATATTGTCGCCGATACGATTGATTTTCAACACTTTTTCAAATGACTGGAAGCGCGGAAACTGCACGTCGCGCAACGAATCAGCCTTGGTCGAAGCCAATTTTGGCCGCACCACGATATTGTTTTCAAAACTCCCTTTGATCCCCTCTTTAAAATAAAGCGGGTAAAAAAGCGTGGCCGTATCGCAGCTGAAAAGCGGTTTTTGTACCTCCACTTTGTACTTGGTAAGCAAGGCGTAAATGCTCGAATCCATGCCTGCCTCGGCCCAGGAAACCTTGCCGCCTTGGCCAGTCCAAACTTGATTAAAGGGTTTGTACAGGCCTGTGGTCTTTTGAATGGTCACCGAGTCGGTCTTGCGCGTGCCGATGAGGTCTACCCCTGTACACACAAGGCTAGGCTCGCGGTCGCTATATGCGAATTCGAACTTGCCGCCCTTTATTTTCCAGGTAGCTGAGCCGCCCTCGCCGCTTTTCAGGGCGCGTTGTTCCATAAAATCTACGGAGAACTCCAAGAGCAGCCCGGCAGATTTGGTGCGACCTTTTTCCAAGCCTGCCAGCGATTCTTCCGCAAAGGCGTGCCAGCGACGGAATAGCGTGGTGTCGGGGTTGTTTTTGGCCGCTACCACTGCGTTCACATAGTTTTTGAAATACGGGAAGGCGGGAAGGTTTTGGTTGCCCATAAGGTTGGCAACTGATATGATATGCTTCATTTCCCATTCGGGGAAACCGCCAGCTTTGTGCATTTTTCTAAAAACGGCAAAAGATTCCTCCATGTCCGGCCGTTTGGAGAGGGTCATGAATTCGCCGAATTTGTCCACAAACTCATTGGTGCTTTCGGGGAATTTTTGGGCGGAAAGGTTGCTTGTTGGGAGAAGGAAAATCAGCGCAAAAAGGTAAGAGATTATGGTTTGAAACCTATAAGGTTTTGAAAACCTTATAGGTTTTTCGCTGGGCGGATGGTTGGCAAAAAACGGGCGGGGAAATGTGGTGGAGTAAACTGGCTGCATCTTGAAAGAGGTGATTTTTTTCTTAAAATAATTGAGGTACAAGGGGTACAGTTTAACTTTTCGCAACATGAGTCATCTCGAATTTTTGAGCATTCTCTGATTTTGTTTGATTGATGAATGACGATTACATGATTGTTGATTTTTGATGTGATGTGGGATTGATAATGGCCGATGTGCCGCCATCGTCCATAATAACATCGTCCATTACATCAAAAATCAACAATCATGTAATCGTCATTCATCAATCAGAGTCAATTGGCTCAAAATTCGGGATGAATCATGTTAAACGCAGTAAACGACAAAATGAGGAAATCTGGTGTGAAGGTAGGGCGGGGTAAGAAATTTGATCAAAGAAAGGTATGTCAAACAAAGCAAGACGTTGTATACTTGTACCCTCAAATATTTGTCTCCCCAGCCTCTAAAATGGTCGCTTTGAAACACGCATTTCCCATTCTCTTTCTTATTGTTTTGGGTGCCCCTTGCCTCCGAGCTCAAGGTTACCAGCCCATCAACGCATTTCACCCAGAGAAAGATTATCCTGGCAGCAAGTTTCAGTCCGCCGAAAATCTCAGTCCTACGGAGTTGATTCGCCAAGTATTAAGTGATTTTGAACTCAGTCAGAAGCAAATGATCGCCATTCTTGTGAATGGCAAGTATGAGGCTCGTGTGCATGGAAATGGCGATTTTGATCAGGACAAAGTGCCCCAACGGCTCAATGACAAAATCGTTTTAGTCGCCACGGAACGTGTCGAAGCCCGATTCAATCTGAATTACAATGATCCCTGGGCCAGTATGCCTTACACAGGAACCATCAATTTCGTGATCCCTGCCCTGACCAATCCGAACCTTGATCCCAATGCCCCTGAGCCAGATCCTGAGCCCTGGGAAAACCCCATGACAAAGCGGCTGCTCGCTGCACAAGAACCTGACGTTCGACTCAAGCGCCAACCGGCCTCTACTGCCACACGTTACGGGATTTTTGCCGGCTCACAGTTGAGAGCCCAATCCATTTACCTGGGCATCCCGGTGGAAGTACCTATCACCCGGCAATTATACCTTTGCTCTTCGATCATGTGGAATCGGAAATCCAATGAATTGGTAGAAACAGATTCTACAGGGTTTCAAAAGGTTTCCAGCAATCTGGAGATAGCCATGGAAGTCAACATTGGGGCAAAATATTACCTAAATAATAGCTATCCACGTTTTTATCTTTTTGCCGGACCTTATCTGGAGCGGGATCGCTTAAAAAAGTCGTATTTCGAAGACCCTGAACCGGGTAAATTTGGGAAAGCGCATACCGCGCTTGGCATCAATGGCGGGCTCGGCATGTTGGTGTTTGCCGGTCTAAACGTTTCTGTAGGTTGGTCCACCATTCTTACCCGGCATGACAAGCTGCTTCCTTATCAAGATCTTCGAGGCACCTCCATCAGCGTAGGATGGATGTTTGGGAAACGATAGACAACTTAACCAATTTCAACGATGAAACAATTAACAATCCCCGCGTTTTTCCTGCTGTTGGCATTCGTTGCCCAAGCCCAAGGTTTTACCAAAATTGATGCCCACGCCCGTAGCACTCCTTTCCCTCAAAAACAAGACACCAAAGCCTTGGCACAAGCCTTGTCAGTGGGTTGCACTACTGAAAAAGAAAAAGTCCGGGCCTTTTTTGTCTGGATTGCCGATAACATAAAGTACGACATCAAAAGTTTTGAAAACAGGAGCGACACTGACCCGAAAGAACAGGAAGAAAAACAGAACCCACAACACGTATTGCGAGCCAAAAAGGCGGTTTGCGCCGGATACTCCAACTTGCTCATTGCGCTTTGCAAAGAATCGGGCATCAAAGCGCTCCGAGTGGATGGTATCACTAAAAACTACAGAGGCACCGTGTCGCGGGCAGGCCATGCATGGTGCCTCGTGCGGGCAGACGGGACTTGGGGGCTGATAGATGCAACATGGGGCGCAGGAGATGTTGATTTTGACGAAGGCCGATATCACGAGCATTTCAAAGAAAATTATTTTTTCAGCCC
>JACMMM010000109.1 GCA_014379065.1 Saprospiraceae bacterium | reverse complement strand
TATATAATCTTATTGGAAAAGAATTGTATGCAGAATCTATAACGATACAGGATAGTGGGGCATTTGCAACCATTATTGAATTGCCAAATGAATTAGAAGCAGGTATCTATTTGCTAAAAATTGACTCCGATGATAAAACTTTCACAAAAAAAATTGTGCTACATTAAGGTTTCATTGGTAGGCCATAAAAAGTATGAATTTTGTAACTTTTTGCTCAAATTGTGTAATTCAGTCAGATAGCAAAGCACCCACCTTTGCGTCGTGAAACCGATTTCACAACTTAAAATAGCAACACCATGGAAGATAGAGATTTTATGAAAAAAACGCAATCTGATGCGCACCATCAAGGTAATGGCCACTCAGCAAAGAAAAAATCAGACGTAGCACACGGTTTGCACGCCTTGTTTGTAAATGAATTGAGAGACATTTATTGGGCAGAAAACGCGCTTACCAAAGCAATACCGGGAATGATCAAGAATGCGACTTCGAAAGAATTGGTTGCAGCGCTCACCGGGCATCTGGAAGAGACTAAAGAACAAGTTACACGGCTGGAAGAAGTTTTTTCGCTGTTCAATGAAAAGGTAGAAGGTAAAAAATGCGAAGCCATGGCTGGCTTGATCAAAGAAGCAGAAGAAATCATGGAAAATACCGAAAAAGGAACAGTGCGGGATGCCGGAATCATTTTGGCGGCACAAAAAGTAGAACACTACGAAATTGCAACGTATGGCACACTCTTATCTTTCGCTAAGACTTTGGGTGAGGATGAGGCGGCTGATTTGCTGCAAAAATCATTAAGCGAAGAGATGGGAGCAGATGTGAAACTTACTGAAATCGCTGAAGCGCATATCAATGAAGACGCAATGGAGGCAGCGTAGGATATAAGCTGCTGAACAGCATAGTTAGCCTTAACAAAATAGGCATATAGAGCATAAAGTTTTGAAAAATTCAATCGCTTTGTGTTTTATGTGCCTATATGTTTAATAACGCTCTTAGTAACGATCTTAAACTTACATCTTTATGGCAAAGCATAAAATTTCAAATACAAAAGATATTGACAACGCTAAGATCCAAGATCTCGCAAAAAATACGGAGCATAGCGATGGTCAGTTCTTAACGACCAATCATGGCTTGCGCATTAATGATGACCAAAATTCCTTGAAAGCAGGGGAAAGAGGGGCCACTTTGCTCGAAGATTTCCAACTTCGCGAAAAAATCACCCACTTTGACCATGAAAGAATCCCTGAGCGCATCGTGCATGCCAGAGGGAGCGCGGCGCACGGATATTTTGAACTGCACGAGTCTTTGTCAAAATATACCAAAGCAAAATTCTTGCAGACCCCTGGAGCTCGAACACCTGTTTTTGTAAGGTTCAGCACCGTAGCAGGCTCACGTGGCTCTACTGATATGGCGCGAGATGTACGGGGGTTTTCAGTCAAGTTTTATACGGAAGAAGGCAATTATGATTTAGTCGGCAACAATATGCCCGTGTTCTTTATTCAGGACGCCGTCAAATTTCCAGATCTTATCCACGCTGTCAAACCCGAACCCCACCACGAAATGCCCCAAGCGGGCTCAGCCCACGATACTTTTTGGGATTTCATCTCCCTCATGCCCGAAAGTATGCACATGATTATGTGGGCCATGAGTGACCGGGCGCTCCCCAGAAGCCTGCGCATGATGGAAGGGTTTGGGGTACATACCTTCCGTTTGGTAAACGAAAACAATGAATCCGTTTTTGTCAAATTTCACTGGAAACCTGTGCTGGGCATGCACTCCGTAGTCTGGGATGAAGCGCAAAAGATTTCGGGCAAGGATGCTGATTTTCACCGCAGGGATTTGTGGGAAGCCATAGAAAGCGGCAATTTCCCGGAATGGAATTTTGGGGTGCAAATCGTGGAGGAAAAAGACGAACACAAGTTTGAATTTGACCTGCTCGACCCCACCAAACTCATCCCTGAAGAAATCGTGCCCGTGCGACTCATTGGCAAAATGGTATTGAATCGCAACCCAGATAATTTCTTTGCAGAAACCGAACAAGTCGCTTTCCACCCCGGACACATAGTTTCTGGTATTGATTTCAGCAATGATCCATTGTTGCAGGGGCGTTTGTTTTCCTACACCGACACACAATTGAGTAGATTGGGAGGCCCCAATTTTCATGAAATACCCATTAATCGCCCAATCGCCCCGGTACACAACAACCAGCGGGACGGGCACATGCGGCAAACCATTAACGCCGGCCAATCAAGTTACAACCCAAACACCACAGGTGGTGGCTGTCCTTTCCAAGCCAAGGCGACCGACGGCGGTTTTGTTTCCTATAATGAACGGATTGACGCGCGGAAAGTGCGCGCCCGAAGCCAGAGTTTCTTTGACCATTTCAGCCAGGCTACCTTGTTCTACAACAGCCAGAGTGCATTTGAAAAGAATCATATCGTAAACGCATTGCGGTTTGAGTTGGGCAAACTCGAAACGGAGGCTATCCGGGTTCGGATTCTCGGGATGCTTACGCAAATAGACAAGACCCTGGCAGCTAAAGTGGCGAAAGGTTTGGGTATGGAAGTACCCAAGTCGCCCGAAAAGCCCATGAATCTGAGCATACCTGCCGACGGCGATCCCCAAAAGTTTCAACCCACCACCGTCATCTCTTCCTTGAAACAGTCGAAAGCGCTAAGCATGGCCAACACGGTCAAAGACAATATCAAGACCCGACAAATCGCCATTCTTGCCGCAGATGGCGTGGATGAAGTCTCTCTGAATGCGATGAAACAAGCGCTGGAAGCAGCCGGGGCAAAAACCAAAATCGTTGCGCCGCACCTGGGTCAAATCGCTTCGGCCAATGGTAAGGGGGTAAAAGCAGACCAAAGTTTTTTGACCGCTGCTTCGGTGCTGTTTGATGCAGTGTATGTTCCCGGCGGGCAGCAAAGCGCAAATGCTTTGCAGGCGGAGCCCGATGCCATTAATTTCATCAATGAAGCCTACAAACACTGCAAAGCAATCGCTGCAGATGGTGCAGGGGCAAAATTTTTGAGTGCTACGGATGCCGGAACGAAAGCGCCGGGCAAGAATGAAGGAGATAAAAGCAAGGGTAGAAACGGTGTTTTGGTAGATGATAGCCCAAAATCGTTTATCGCTGCCATTGCGCAACACCGTTTTTGGGAGCGTGAAAAACAAGATTAGCTACCTCAGAAGTTCAATCACCTGTACCGACATGGCAGGCACAGCAATTTGGCTAAGGTCAACAATTTTGCTATCGTCCAAAATGTTTTTCCCTTGCGTGAATCCCCGCATGTTTTCCACAAAACGCTGGGTGGGTAAGGTTTGCGCCTGATCGCTTTGGCTCATCACAACCATGACGGTTTTTGCTTCGTTTTGTCTGAAATACACGTAAATACCGTCTTTCGGAATGTACTGTGTGAGTTTTCCGGTTTGCAGGGCAGTGCAGGATTTGCGGTATTGCGCCAGTTTTTTGGTAAAATTGAAGGCCTCGTTTTCTAGCGCAGTTCTGCCGGAGACTAAGAATTTATTCTCCCTGTCGCCCGACCAACCGCCCGGAAAGTCGCGCCGAACTTCGGCGTCCGAAGGGTTTTTGAAGTTTTTCATCAACACCTCCGTACCGTAGTACAATTGAGGCACGCCCCGGGCAGTCAACAGGAATGTCATCCCCTGTTTGTATTTCTGTATATCCTCGCCGATGACCGAAAAAAACCGGTGCTGGTCGTGGTTGTCCAAAAAGGTCAGGTTCATGTTCGGGTCTTCGTACACCATGTCTTGCGCCAGCATGGTGCAAAGCTGATTGAACCCGTGCCCCCAGTCGAATTTCTCGTTCAAAGCCGCATTGATGGCATTGAAAAACACAAAATCGTTGGGCGAATTGCAGCTGCTTTTGAAGGGCAGGTATAGGTTGTTACGCACAAAAAACGCCTGACTGACCGCAGTATTCACCGCGTTTTCTGCCGTGATGAACATATTGGGATACTCGGCGTACAAGGCGTTGTTGCAGCGATTCATAAACTCCAGATCATTGTATTGATAGGTGTCTACGCGCCAGCCGTCAATGCCAAAATACTCGACCGTCCAGAGTGCGTGCTGGATTAAATAGTTGGCTACGAAGTCATTGTGCTGGTTCAAATCAGGCAAAAACGGCACGAACCACCCGTTTTGATGCACCTTGAAATCGCTCTGACTGCCGTGGTTCAGGTCAATGACTGCTTCGTCGCGATAGGAGGTATTGGTGTAGGCATCCCATTGGTTCAGCCAATTTTTCATCGGCAAGTCGCGCAAGATCCAGTGATTGATGCCCACGTGGTTGTACACCGCATCTTGTATGATTTTCAATCCTTTTGCGTGCGCGGCATCAACCAGGTTTTTGTAGGCCGCATTGCCACCCAGTCGCCGGTCAATGGCGTAGTGATCGGTAAAACCATAGCCGTGGTATGCTGAGCGCATGGCCCCGCCTTCGTTGGTTTGAGGCTGGTTGTTTTCAATAACCGGGTTGAGCCAGAGCGTGGTCACGCCCAGTTCCGTGAAATAATCGAGGTGGTTTTGGATCCCTAACAAATCGCCGCCGTGTCGCAAGTACGGGTTAGCGCGGTCGGATTCCGGGTCAGCCATGTCGGCGAATTTATCGTTGGAAGCGTCGCCGTTGGAGAAGCGGTCGGGCAAAATCAGGTAGACTAAATCCTTGGAATTGATCTCCTGTGGGTGTTTGTCGCGGGTACGGAGTTCGTAGGTATGCACATTCCTTACGGTTTCGGTTACGAATTTCTTCCCCTTTCTAAAGCCCATAGTTAGGCTCAATTCAATGTCGAATTTCCCCGCTTTTGTCTCTGGTGCGATGTACAAATCCACGAACAGATAATTGGTATTTTCCACCTCATACACCTGTCGAACGGTCACACCAGGATAGTTGATTTTCAGGTCAGAGCCTTTGAGATTTTTGCCATAAATCAGCAATTGAAGTTCGGGGTTTTTCATGCCCACCCACCAATTGGCCGGGTCAACCCGTTGAATGAAAGGAGTGAGATCGTTTGCGAACAATTGAAAACTGAAAAAGCAAAGTGCAAACAGGAGGGAGGGTGATTTTGTCACGATTGAAGTATTTTTTACGGTGATAGGATTTTCTATGCCAGATGCCATTGGGCAAATGTAGCAAAGGGAATGAAACTGTCAGGGCGCGTATGGTAGGCTACAGCTTCATTATTTTTCTGAAATCGCTGTGCATTGCCGAGCGGATTTCGAGTACGTAAAAACCGGGCATAAGAGATGAGATATCCAAGTCCGCGGCAAAAGTTGAAATAGTATGTTTTGAAACCTGGTTTCCAAAGCTATCGTACAAATACACGGACGCTTCCGAAATATCATCATTAAAGCTCAAATGCAGAAAATCAGTAGCGGGATTGGGCGAAACTCGAACGAATGGAGGGGCAGGAGATAACTCTTTTGAACTACTGATATTGTAAATGGGCCCAATGCGCTTTTTGGCCACCACGAGGTGATCGTATTTGATGTAATGAGAAACGCCGTTGGGGCTTTGGTCGTCATAGTATTCGATCCAAACGTAATTGAGGTTCAGGTTCGGGTCGGTTCTCCATCGAAAGCCGGGAAAGGGCGGATCGTTTGGGTTCACATTGAACTTATCCCAAGTCCAACTGCCATTCGGGAATCCGGGGCCCCAATGTCCCACCTCCACTCCATTGTGCCAGATTTGGAGTTCGCCGTTGGAAGCTGTTGCCGGGTTGTTAAGTTTTAACATGACCTCCACGCAGAGCCATTCATCGTAGGGAACAGCGGCAGGCATCGAGTCGCCTCGGATCATCACATTGCCCCAGCAATTGCCGTTTGGGTCGTTGTGCATACCGCCCCAGTATAGATAGGTATTCATCGTGGCGGCCCCCACCGGCTCGTAGGAAACGGAGATGCGGCTGTCGCCCAAACCACAGGTGCCGGCCTGCGGATTGGGCCAGGGCGTGGCCGGGTTATAGCCGCCGAACCATACGGCTTCATGGTGGATGTAGCCTTGCGAGATGGCCGGATACTTGACGTAATAGCGCACGAAAACGGTGCTGTCCCATCCGGGGGTAAATTGCCGGTACAGATGGCCGCCGCTGTTAGAGCCGCCCAGGTTGGTCATTTTGAGCGAATACTGCCCGATGCTGCCCGGCGGCGGGAGCCGCGGGGGTGGTCGTGCCCACTGCGGCTTTGCCGGGCTTGGCTACGCCGTCGAGCGCCTTCTTCGCGTCGACGGCCT
>JACMMM010000108.1 GCA_014379065.1 Saprospiraceae bacterium | reverse complement strand
TCGCCTTCGACGATTACGGCACGGAGGTTGGTTGGGTAAATTGGGTATTTGTTTCTTTGGGGATTTGGGGATGGGCCAAAGCTTGGGATTCGAGCCATTTAGCAGAAGCAACTAAACTCAAGCTTTGGCCCATCCCCAAATCCCCAAATAAACAAATCCCCAATCTCCGCTATCTTTCCTGGCAAATCGCAGTGACAAGTTCTCCTTCCTCGGGCAACACTATCTTGCTGAAAACCAATTGGAATTCCTGCATAAAATCTCCTTTTTCAACCCTGCCAATGCCTTCCCCCAAGAGCCCATCCCACTGGCCAATTTCTACAAAGATGTTTTCTCGAAAGTCCAATGCCTTCAAGCCGTACGCTTTGTAAAGGCTTTCTTTGGCCGTCCAGAATAGATGGAGCAGGTCGAGATTTTCTTCCTCAAGACGGTTTTCTACAAAACCCTTTTCCACTTCGTTGAGGAATTTGTGTGCTATACGGGACATCTTTTCGGTCAAAACTTGGATGTCGCAACCAATAGACTGTTGACTGTTGACTGTTGACTGTTGACTGTTGACTGTTGACTTTTGGCTGTTGACGATAAGTGCGCCTACGGTGCCCTTGGAATGACTGAGTGAACAGCCGAGGTGTTGGTTTTCTGGGAAAAAAGGTTTTGAAAAAGCGTCTTTAGCCATCGGCAGTCGCTGGGGGGCATCGGTCAATTTGTGCAAAAGCCAGCGCCCGGCTAGCCATTCGAGGCGGCGAAGTGGGTTGCGGTGCTGCGTCAAGTCTGACTCCTCGGCACTCGACAGGGGCAGGTCGGCACGGAAAAACGCCTCGCTTTCGACAATTTGCCAAAGGCCGAACGTAGCGCCGGGGAACGGGTGGTTGGTGAGGAGGAGCGGCATAGGGTGCAAATATCAAAAAAAGAGCCGTGCCAGACGAATCTGACACGGCTTTGAATTTTGTTGAGACGACTTCAGTGATCAATTAATTTTCACCAACTTGACTTGTGCTTGGTGTCCATTGCTTAGGATGCGGCAATTGTACACCCCAACTCCCAACTGGTTGGTGACAATTGGAACTTGGTGTTTCCCAGCATCCAGCGAATCGTTTTGATACACCGTTTGGATTTCTCTACCCGTAAAATCCATCAATTGGATCTCCACTTTACCCGCAGTAGGCAGTTCAAAACTTAGGGTGAAGTTTTGATCAAACGGGTTGGGAAACGCAAATGCTTTGAGCGGCGAATCCAAGGTCCCGTTTGTCCGGTCGCTCGTCGGGATTTCGTAGAAATACACCTTCGGGTTTTCCGTACCGTCTACAAGATCTTGCGGCTTGCCTGCCACGCATGGGTCGCATGGTTTGATCCTTGCCATAAAGTCGCATCCGGCATGTGCCCGAAAGCCTGGTTTCAGTGCGACTTCGTTGCCAGCGAAAAATCTTGCAGTTGTGAAAGGCAAAATCTCAACCGGGCCAGATGTTTGCAGTTTATCGCGCACTTTGTAAACACCGCTGGCGGGGTTATCGGTCACGGTGCGGTTCATCGGGCAGTCAATCCGGATGTCGCTGTTATTGATGTCAAGGAAGATGTTGTTGGAACCTATCACCATGATTCTGCCTTGCGTGGTGACCGCGTTGGCTGGGATGGCGACTTGTTGGGTGCCATCATTGGGCGTACCGCCTACCAGCAAGATTGTGAAAGTCGTGCCCCCATCCAGCGAGAGCCAAATGTCTACGTTGGCGCAATTGACGGGTGCGGCAGTGGTATTGGCCACATTCCAGGTGATGGTGGTGTTGTCTTCTGCTAAAAGGCAAACAGGGTTGGCGCCAACGCCGGTAATGGCGAATGGCCCGGCCGTGCCTACGACGTTGACAGACATAGCATCTTCATCTGTGCAGCCGCCCCCCAGCGTATTGTCTCTCACGGTAACCTGAAAATTCATGGTTCGAGATACACTCGGCAGCACTTCCCAAGTGGGATTTGTTCCATTCAGTATGGCTGGAAGGTTTGGAAAGTAGCGTGTTGGAGATGCACTCGGTGTGATTGAGCGAAACACAGGTCCGTTTGATGCTGTAGAGAGCGGTGGGTGGGAGATGAGTTGATTGTCAAACTGTTCCCAACAATAAGTCAAGGGATCGCCATCGGTATCGTTGCCAGTTGCCGTCAACCGGAAAGCTGTGCTCGCAGGGATGGTGTACGTGGCTGCGCCGCTTACGCTCACGGTCGGGGCGTTGTTGGCAAGCCCTACCGTTGTGGGACAAGTGTTTCCAGCACCGACACTTATGTAATTGCCGATTTCTTGCAGGCTGATGGCGTGAAAGTAGTTGCTGCGAAAACCCTGAACATCACTGCCGTTGCAAGTGCCGCCATAAGACAAGATCGTGCTCCCGCTCCCAGGTTCGTAAGCGGTGGCGCCACTCAATTGCCCTGCCGTGCAGGAACCAAGATTGTTCTCGTTGAAGGTGTGGTTCGCCCCAAACTGGTGCCCCATTTCGTGCATCTCAAGGGTGGCAAAACCACCTGCACCAAGGCCAGCAGGGCTAGCGGTTACGGTGGCGCCATGCGCTTTGCTTCCATTTTGGCAAACGTTGCCGATTTCAAGCGATATGCCCCTAGCACCGCCAGAAGGCAATGTTCCATAAGCGCGGGCGATGTCGTAGCTGCCGTTCCCGATGGCGCCGTCCACAATGCCTTGGTTTTCCCCGGCCATAGTGCCCTCGTCACCGTTGGTATAGTTGTCGCTGGCAGTAAAGATGAGCAAGTTGTTGTTGGCTACCAATTGCAACCGGACAGCCAGCTCAGTGATATAGAAACCGTTGACGAACATGACCAGTGTGGCGAAGGTATTCATCACACCGTTCACACCGGTTGGGTCGGTTGGGTTGACGAACGCCGCAGTGAACTCAACATTAGCAGCAAGGGCCAGGCGATAGGTTCGGAGCTGACAATCTCCCGCTTTTTGTCCAACCGCCGAAAGAGGTGTGCTTGGCGCTTCGAAGCCGGTGAGGTTTGAACATGCGGTTTTCATTTTTTCCCAATCGCTGGCAGTATACTCGTAAGAGAGGTAATGTTCGATATCGCCCCTGCTGACAGGCTCGACAAAAAAGGGAGCTTTGCCAGCGGTCATGATCATGGCATGAAAACCGAAGGGGTTGAAGTCAAAATAAATTTTTGCGGCTGGGTTGTCTACCCCCGTTCCTGCAAAGGAGTGGATGTCTGGGAATTTTGCCGCCAAATCGGGGTGCATCACGGGAGCGTTTTCAATCTTGAACTTTTGAAAACTGCCGTCCGGCATGGGTACATCTAGGAATGTGTAGGATGCCTTTGGCTCCACTTGAGCCTGCGGGAGGATCTGCTGCAAAACACCTTTAAGCTGTTCTACATTGAGTTCCAAAAGGCGGAATTTTTCAGGAAGGGACGGATCTTCCATACTTGGTTTTGGCAGGGCAAGTTCCTGAATATCTTTCCAAGGCCCGCTCATCGTTTGCCTGTCCGCGCTGGGGTTTTGCGCCCACAACGCGGTGAACAAACAACAAAACAGTGCCATTAGGGCAAATGCTTTATTTTTCATTGTATGCGCTTTTTAGATTTTGGTTGAAGTTTGTGGTGAATGTTCATGCGGTATTAGGGTTACCGCTTCTCCATTTGATCAACCTTTGTCTTCAAAGCCTCATTTTCTGCCTTGAGGGTCTTGACCTGCTTTTCCATTTCGATCATGTGCAGGTACAACTCTTCGATCTTTTCCATCTGCGTTTTTTGCATTTCACCAAGGCTAATGCCATTTTCGGCCACTTCGGATGCCGAAGGCACGCCCGGTAGGTGTTTTTCCTGCTGAATAAATGCCTCTACTTCTGAAAGCGGTTTGAGGTCATAACCCTCAGCCATAACATAATCGGGCCAGTTGCCTTGCAGTTTCACCACCACTTCCTCGGCAATTATGCTGCCATTGACATACAATTCGTGTTGAACAGGAACAACAGGCACTGAGGGCGGATTGCCTATAACCAACATACCGTCTACACGGCCATTCCCGGTCACATTGACGTTTCCAGCGAAACGGCTATCGCCCGATACTTCCAGCCGGTTGGCCGTGGGAGCGACGCCCACACCCATGTTGCCGTTGATATAAGTATTGCCGTCCACGCGGGCGCGGCCGGTTACTGTGAGTGCATCGGCTGCGTCAAAGACGGGCGCAGGAGGCGTTGGGAAAGCGGGCATACCACCAATGACCACGTTCGTGCCATTGTCGAACACCTGTCCGTCGCGCAAAGTGCTTGAAGTGGTGCCGGGCGGCATGTAACGAGCGAGCATATTTGAGCGGCCCAGAATGTCGCCGCTGGTGAGGATTTTTTCCCAGGCAGCCCAGTTATCCGTTCCCCCCAGATTTTGCGAGCGGGTCCAAAGGCCATCGTTGCCGCCCGTAAATAATTGACGGTCAAGGCTGCCACCACCTGGAGCGAGGGTGAGCGTTCCACCATTGGCATAAAAATTGGCGCCAAGGCCAATCTGCGCGCGGACTTTGCGCTCAAAATATGCCTCGTCAAAGTAGGTGCTGGGCATTTCGTCGGTAGCGTTGTTGTCGAAGTGAATACGCCCCCAAAAATTGCCGCTGGTGTGGGTGTTTCCCACTACATCAAGGTGCCATTGTGGGTTCGGCAGGCCAATACCAACCAGTCCGTTTTCTGTAATAACCATGCGCTCTTTCAAACCGGCTGCGCCACTGGTGCTAAAGATCATGTTGCTCATCAAAAAATTGGGGGACACGTTAGCTGCTACGGATTTGATGGTAGCGCCCAACTTAGTGGAATTGATTGCCGTGAGGGCCCTCCACTCCAGATTGCCTAAGGTATTGCCAGAAACTGCGGGCGAAGGAGAGTTGCCCGGGCTTCCGTTGTGGCGATACATGTAAAGTTGTGGGTTGGTGCCGCTGGCTTGTGCATTGATTTTTTCAGCACAAAGGCCAAGGAAGAATGCGAAAATTGCGAGAGAGAAAAGTTTTTTGTTCATTTTTAAGAATGTTTAAAAAAGGGTTTGAAATTCATGAGTTTAAAGAAGCACAAAGATTTCCCTAACAATAGTTCACGCATTGGAAACGAAATGGAATTCTTTTGGAAATCCGTTGGAATTGTTGATTTTTGCACCGCCTTTTGAATTGTTCACTCCTAAACCACTGCCCCTAAAATGCAAACAAAAGATTTTTCCGTTTTCCGGTCCCTGCTTACCGATGTTCATGCCAAAGCTTTTGGCGAACCCATTTCAAAAATCCAGCACAGCAAAGCTCACACGCTCGCGTGGCTCATTGAAGAAGCCACTGGCGTGATGCTGAGCTACAAATCGCTCACCAACTACATCAATGCAGTGCTGGAAGAAAACCCTGCCAAAGTGAATCCCAATTGTGTGACGCTTGCCACCCTAACACAATTTGCCACCGGTGAAAAATCGAGTAAGCCAATGGACTCACTTTTGCTTTGGTTCAAATACCGCGCTGGGCGGCTTCCGGGATTTGCTCAAGCCTGAGTTGTTGAAATTGCGGATTTGGGGATTTGGCTATTTGGTGATGCCCCTGAGCATTATATTTGTGCGCATCAGGAAGCGGGAATGAATGCCAGGCTGCGATAAACAAATCCCCAAATCCCCCCCCTCCTTCGCCAAGGCTTCGGCGGGTAAAAAATCCACAGTCCAACAATCCATGATAAAAATCCTGATCGCCGACGACCACCGACTTGTGATTGACGGATTGCTACTCATGATGCGTGAGGTAGAAGATATGCAATGCGTCGGTGAAGCTGCCAACGGGCGCGAAGCCCTTGCATTGCTCGACGTTGTCCCTGCCGATGTGTTGTTGCTGGACATCAACATGCCCGAAATGGATGGGTTGGAATGTTGCCGCCTCGCCCATGAACGCCACCCAAACCTGAAGGTGCTGGTGCTTTCCATGATGCGCGAAGTAAGTCTGGTGAAAGCGATGCTCAAGCAGGGCGCGTCAGGGTTTTTGTTGAAAAACGCCGGTAAAGACGAGGTTTTGGAGGCCATCCGAAAAGTAACGGAGGGTAAACAGGCCTTCAGCGCCGACGTGCTGGAATCGTTGATGAACAGTTTTTCGAACAAACCTGCCAAAGCCTCCGCCAGCCCCTTTCCTACCATTTCGCGCCGCGAAAAACAAATCCTCCAACTCATCGTGGACGAAAAAACCACCTCCGAAATCGCCGAAGAACTGTTCATTAGCTTCGGTACGGTTGAGACGCACCGCCGCAATTTGCTGCTCAAACTCAATGCCCGCAATACGGCAGGGTTGGTGAAATCGGCTTTGGAATACGATCTGTTGTAAAATAGGAAACCGCAAAATGTAAAATTGAGAAACGAAAACCTCAACAACAAGGGCACAAATCAACTCATCTTGGTTTTACATTTTGCGGTTTTCCTGTTTTACATTTTGCAGTTTATTACATCCCCTGCCGTTGTTGGCGTCCTCGCTAGGGCTGTACGGAATGTTTGATCATGTCAGCCGCATAGCGGCAAAACGTCGGTAGAAATAACGTTTTGGGTAGATTTGTAAGGTGCGTAGCACCGAAACACGTGCCAAGGGTTCCGGTGCTACGCACCTTTGGACCTAATTATCGCCTTGATTTCTACCGACGTTTCGCCGCGATGCGGCTTTTCCAAACATTCCGTACACCCCTAGCGTCCTCGCCAACAACAACGGCGGAGCGGAAAATCTATTGAAGAATTATATTTTGAATCTCGCGAAATCCTATAAGGTTTTAAAAACCTTATAGGATTCAATTGCTTGAAATGCGATATATTATTTCTCCGCAAAATTTTCAAAATACCTTTTGATACAACCCCAAGTTCGGTTTAAACATTCCTATGAAAAAACTCCTCCTCCTGCTCCTCCTCTCCACAGCCGCGCATTCCCAATCCATTGACAGCCTGCAAAACGCGGTGGCAGCCATGCCCGACGACACCAATCGAGTGATGGCTTATCGCTTGCTTTTTCGTGCGCTATATGCCGAAGATCGTACAGGCGAGTTGCTGGACGTGGCCGAAAAAGGTTTGGTGCTCAGTAGAAAATTGAATTATGCAAAGGGCCTGAGCCTTTTCATTTTTTACAAAGCCAGCGCACTCGACATCTTAGGCAGGGGGCAGGAATCCATCCCGCTTTTTGAGGAAGGCTTGCTCACCGCAAAAAAACAAGGGGACGAACAAGCCGCCGCAGATTACCATATCAACCTTGGCACGGCGCATCACAGTTTGGGGCATCTGGATAAATCACTGCAAAATTTCCTCGCCGCCTACGAAATATACAAGCGAACGGGTCATTCCGAAAGCCTCTCGAAAGTGCTCAACAACATCGGCATCGTATATCGGACACAAGGCAAATACGAACGGGCAGAAGAGATTTATAAAGAGTCCTTGACACTCAAACAACAGTTGAAGGACACCCTTGGCACTGCCGCCACTTACCAAAATTTGGCCGCGCTGTACAGCACAACCGCTCGAAAGGAGGAGGCGATCCTAAATGCCAAAAAAGCACTTGCGATCTACGAAAACCTCCATCGCCCCGACGACGTAGCGGGATGCCACAGTTTGCTGGGACAGGTTTTTTACAATGTTGGAAACCTGCCCGAAGCAAAAGCCGAGCTCCAAAAAGCTGTAGCAGGTTACGCCGAAACGCCCAATGTAGAATACGGGCCTTCCACTTACCAATTACTCGGTACGATCGCAGCAAACGAAGAAGACTTTCCAACTGCTGAAAAATACTTGCGAAAGGGACTGGAAATGGCGCGGCAGTTCGGCCAGGGAGAACGGATTTTTGAGATATTGAAAGAACTTTCCAAAGTCGAGCATGCGCTGGGGAAAGATGCCAATGCTTACGCTTCGCTGCAAGAAGCCGCCATACTCCGCGATTCAGCAGTCGAGAAAAACCGGCTCTCCTTGATGGAAGAAATGCAGACAAAGTTCGATGTAGCGCAGAAGGATAGTGATCTAAAGATCAATCAATTAGACTTGAAACAGCGCACCTTGGAACGCAATTGGCTCATTGCAGGGGCGGGGCTTCTAGGGCTTCTTTCGTTCGCTATTTTCTTCGGCTTGCGCAGTCGTATCCGAGCTAACAAAAAGATCGCCGCGCAGGAATCTGCGCTCCAAAGACAGCAAATTGTGCAGTTGGAACAAGAAAACAAACTCGCCGCACTTAGTGCAATGATCGAAGGCCAGGAAAAAGAGCGCAGTCGTATCGCCGCCGATCTGCACGATGGCTTGGGCGGGCTGCTTACTTCCGTCAAATCGCACTTCAATTCGCTTCCTAAGCCTTCCATCGAACAAGACCTTTTTGCCAAAACCAACTGCCTCATTGACGACGCATGCGTGGAAGTGCGCCGTATTTCGCACAACATGATGCCGCGTGCGCTTGCACTCTCCGGCTTGCCAGGCGCACTTGAAGACCTCGCACAAGACCTTGAAAAACAAGGCGTTCGATGCGATCTTGAGATCCTTGGTTTGGACAATGCCTCGCTCGACCCTACCCAATCCATCACAATCTACCGCATCATCCAAGAATTGACCAACAACGTGGTGAAACACGCTCAAGCCGATCACCTGCTGCTCCAACTCATCCGCCGCGACGGCACGCTCGTGCTCATCGCCGAAGACAACGGCAAAGGCTTCGACGTGCAGCAGGCGCTGACAAAAAAAGGTCTGGGGCTTTCGAGCATAGCATCGCGGGTGAAATTTCTACAAGGAAGCATCGAGTGGGACTCTGTGCCGGGAGAGGGGACGGTGGTGAGTATCACCTTGCCGATGGTTGAGCATGTTTAGAGTTGAGCATGTATAGGGTTGAGCCCTATGTGTTTCCCAACATCCCTCAAAAACTACCAAAACCCCCAAATTAAAAAACGCAACCGTTTGACTAACAAACGATTGCGTTTAATACTTGTTGGGTCACAAGG